>JBOGYU010000637.1:0-2590 GCA_050696935.1 Solirubrobacteraceae bacterium
CGCAGCGCCGCGTCGGGGAGCCCTGTCGCGGCCCGCTCGAGGGCTGTGGCGCGGGCTTCGAGATCGACCGGCTCGCTGGAGACGACGATCTCGATCGGGTCGGCGACGCTGTTCAGGAAGCGGCCGAAGGCCTCGACGAGCGCCGCCTGCTCCTCCTCGCTTCGCAGCTCGAAACTGGCGCTCGATGCGCGCAGCAACTGGCAGAAGCCGCCGTCCGTGAGCTCGACGAGGCCGGAGCGGAGCACCGTCCGCACGGGCAGGTCGAGCGGGGCGAGCGACCGCCGCGCGGGCGCGCCCGGCAGCGGCGCCGGGATCCCTTCCGGAGCGAGCACGCGCCGCCGCGGGCGGGAGAGGTAACGGGCGGCGATCAGGGCGAGCCGGTCGGCGGAGAGTCCGTCGCGGCGCCCGAGCGCGAGCACGGTGCCGGCGAGCGCGACCGGCGCGGCGGCCGCCGCCGCCAGCGGCAGCGGTGCAAGCGAGGAGGCAAGCGTGAAGATCGCGTAGCCGACGAGCGCGGCGAGGCCGAGGATGGTCAGCTGGCGGAAGGTGAGGCCGAAGGCGAGCCGGTCCTCGAGCTCGATGTCGGCCGGCAGGCGGACGCGCTCGCTCACGGCAGCGCCCTCAGCCCGCGCCCGAGCGCGTAGCTACGGGCGATCTGGACGACGCTCGAGCGGCCGGGCGAGAAGGCGAGATCCTTCGCCCAGAAGGGGATCTTGATCAGGATCCAGAACAGGCAGAGCGAGACGAGCAGGTCGATCAGGTTCCCGGTCACCGAGAGCCCGAGCGCCTCCCGGCCGCCGGAACTGAAGAAGACGCGCACGGCGGTCGCGAGCACGAGCGCCTGGGCCACCTGCACCCCGAGCGCCGCCGTCATCCCCCGCCACCACAGGCGCGCGAGCCCGTCCGTCTGCGGCAGCGCGTGCGTCAAGAGCATCAGCGGCGCCCCGGCGACCAGGATCAGGATCAGCGCCGCCCGGACGACGTAGAGGATGAACAGGAAGACGCAAAGCGCGGCGGCGACGAGGCCGAGCAGGATCACGAAGATCCCCGAGCCGGCGACCGCGGCGAGGATGAAGTGCTTCAGCTGCAGGCTCGCCTCACCCGGGTCGACGCCGCCGGCGAGGAAGCCGCCCGAGAGGGCGTTCGCGGCCGCGATCATGTGCCCGGAGAGCGAGAGGCTGGCGTTGACGAGGATCGCCGCCAGCGCGATCCGCGGCAGCATCTCCTTGAGCGCGTAGCGGGTGTGCAGCGTCTCGTGCGTCATCACGAGCGCCGCCCCCGCGAGCACGAACAGGATCAGCAGGCCGTCGGCGATCCCGAGCGAGATCAGCCACAGGTCGCCGACCCGGTCCTGACCCGCGATCTGCGGCGTCGCCAGCACCGTCTTCCCGATCAGCTCCAGCATCGGGTTGAGCGCGTCCTCGACCAGGCCGCGGAACCAGCTCGTGATCCCGTAACGCACCCGGCCCGGCAGGTCCCACCAGCGCGGCTTTGAGTCCTTGCCGACCTCGACCTCGCCGCCCGGCGTATCGCTGCCCTGATCGGCGTCGAGTGGCGGGCCGACCTGGATCCCGGGGCCCGGCGGCTGCGAATCATCGGGCGGCGCCGTCCCGGACGTGGCCGGCGGCTGCGTTGCCAGGGACCCGTTATCCGGCGCCCACAGCCACACGCCCGCTAGAGCCTGGGTCTTGGTCTGGGGCAGATCGGTTGCGAGACTCTTGTCGCCGATCGCGATCTGCGGGGCCGACCAGCCCTCATCCGCCGCCTTGGCCGCCGTGCGCCCGACGCCGAGCGTTACGCCGTTCGCGTCGTAGGCCTCCCAGATCGGGATGATGTTGTGCCGCCGGAGCGCCTCATGGTTCACGACCTCCGGCGACGAATCGACCCCGACCGTCACGTTGTAGAGCGGGAACGACGGCCCCAGCTGTGACCGGAGCTCCGAGAACAGCCACTCCGTCCATCGCAGCCGCTCCGGCTTGAGCACACCGTCCGGCAGGTCAGCCTTGTGCGCCTCGGTGTCCTCGATCAGGAACTCGAGCCGGTGCCCTGAGATGAGCGATGCCGTCTTGCGCGCGGTCGCACGGATCGACTCCTGCGTCGTGTCCCGGGCGACGTGGAACCCGCCGCGCACGAACCCGTCCCAGCGCGGCGTCGCGAAGTCGCGGAGGTTGTCGTCGGTGAGCTCAACGGCGACGTGCGTCACGCCCGCCTGCCGGAGCAGCTGCGAGTCGATGTTGCCTGCGATGACGACGATCGCGCCCTTCACCCGCTCCGGCGCCGGTGCCGGCGCTGCGGCCGGCGCGATCACGAGCGCCACCAGGGCGGCCACCCAAACCACGGTCCGGCGGCTCATGCGCCGACGATCCGCTGCACGATCGAGACGAGCACGGGCGCGAGCAGCGCCAGCGCGTACCCGATCAGCGCCGCCCGGATCGACCCCTTTGCCCGCTCGTGCTGGCCCGGGTCGCCGCCCGCGAACAGGTAGCGGACGCCGCCGATCATCAAGAGCAGCGTCGCCAGCGCGGCGAGCAGACCGGTGATCCAGACGCGCAGGTTCTCGATCACCTGGTTCAGGTCGGCCGCAGCCAGC
>JBOGYU010000638.1:0-2571 GCA_050696935.1 Solirubrobacteraceae bacterium
TCACCGCCTCGATCCAGCCGGCGATGGCGGTCACGGACGCGCCGGTGGCCGAGCGGCTGTGGGCGGACCGGCTCGCCGGCGCCTACGCGTACCGCTCCCTCCACGCGGCCGGGGCTCGGCTCGTGCTCGGCTCGGACGCGCCGGTGGAGGAGCTCGACCCGCTGGCGAGCATCCGCGCCGCCGTGCTGCGGGAGTGGCGCGACCACGAGACGCTCGACCTCCAGACGGCGCTCGAGGCCACCGCCACCGGGCCCGCGTGGCTGGAGGGGCGGGAGCACCGCCGCGGCCGCCTCGCGCCCGGCATGCTCGCCGACCTCGTCGTGCTCGACCGCGACCCGTTCGAGGATCTGGCCGGTGCGCAGGTGGTCGCGACGATGGTGGGCGGCAAGTGGGCTACCGTGGCCCCATGAGCACCGTTGAAGCCACCCAGATCGCGTCGATCGTCGACGGCACGCCGGCCGCCGACGCCCCCGGCGGCCGCCTTACCTCCACCAACCCCGCGAACACGTCGGAGACCGTCGCGGAGGTGCTGCTCGGCGACGCCTCCACGTTCGTCGCCGCCTGCCGCGCCGCCCGGGCCGCCCAGAAGGGGTGGGCCGCCGTGCCCGCGCCGGTGCGCGGCCGCGTGATCGCCAACGTGGGCCGGCTCGTGGAGGACAACAAGGAGGCGCTCTCCCGCCTGCTCACGCGCGAGGTCGGCAAGCCCTACGCGGAGTCGCTCGGCGAGGTGCAGGAGATCGTCGACACGTGCGACTTCTTCGTCGGCGAGGGCCGGCGCCTGTACGGGCAGACGGTGCCGTCCGAGATGCCCGACAAGCAGCTGTTCACGTTCCGGATGCCGGTCGGCGTGGCCGCGATCGTGACGGCGGGCAACTTCCCCGTGGCCGTGCCGTCCTGGTACCTGGTGCCGGCCATCCTGTGCGGCAACGCGGTGGTGTGGAAGCCGGCCGAGTACTCGCCGGCGCTCGGGGACGCGCTCGCGCGGCTGTTCCACGCCGGCGGCGTCCCCGGCGGCGTGCTGAACCTCGTCCAGGCGGAGGGCGCGGCCACTTTCGAGGGGCTCGAGCGCGCGCTCGCCGAGCGGCTCGTGGACAAGGTCGGCTTCACCGGCTCGAGCGCGGTCGGCTCGAAGATCGGCGAGCTGTGTGGCCGCCACCTCCAGTCCCCGTGCCTGGAGCTCGGCGGCAAGAACCCGCTGGTCGTGATGGACGACGCCGACGTCGACCTCGCCGTGGAGGGCGCCCTGTTCTCCGGCTACGGGACCGCCGGCCAGCGCTGCACGTCGCTCGGCATCTCGATCGTCCACGAGTCGGTCCACGACGAGTTCGTGCGCAAGCTCGACGAGCGCCTGCGCGCCGCTCCGATCGGCGACCCCACGCAGGACGTCCTGATGGGGCCGATGCTGCACGAGCGGTTCGCCGAGCGCTTCGAGGACTGGCTCGGCCTGATCCGCGACCACCACACCACCTACGGCTCGTCGGCCCTTGGCCGGATCACGTCCGCCAACCCGCGCGAGCGCTTCGTGGGCGACCCCGACGCCGGGCTCTACTACCACCCCGTGCTGGTCGACGGCGTGACGATCGAGGACGAGCTCTACTCCACCGAGACCTTCGGCCCGATCACCGGCGTGGCGACGTTCCGGGACTTCGACGAGGCGATGGAGCTGGCCAACAACCACGGCTACGGGCTCTCCTCGGCGATCTACACCCGCTCCGGCCTGCACGCCTTCCGCTTCCGCGAGCGGATCAGCGCGGGCATGGTGTCCGTCAACAACTCCACCTCGGGCGCCGAGGCCCACCTGCCGTTCGGCGGCAACGGGAAGTCCGGCAACGGCTCGCGCCAGTCGGGCATCTGGGTGCTCGACCAGTTCACCCGCTGGCAGTCGATGAACTGGGACTACGCGGGCAGGTTGCAGAAGGCGCAGATGGACGTGGCGGAGATCGACGCCCAGGCCGGCTTCCGGCTCGAGGAGCGCGCCTTCTAAGCCGCCCGTCACAGCCCGGCCGGCGGGTCCTCCAGGACGTCACGATCCTCGGCGAGCAATCAGCGCTCGCGGCCCTCCACGTCGACGGCCCCGAGTGCGCCCGCCCGCTCCCACAGCGCCTTCGCGTGGTGTGGCGCGATCCCGGCCCACGCGGCCAGCACGGGCGGGCGGGCGGATCGCGGGCGACCCGTCACCGGCGCCGCCGATACCAGTTCGGCGACGTGTTCGGGGGCGGGACGAGCGGGTCGGGCGTGCGCGCCACCAGCAGCGAGGGCTCGGCCTCGGCGACGTGGCGAGCGAGCGCCTCGCCGAACGCGTCGTCGAGCCCGTCCACCGTCTCGGCGCGGATCCCGAACGCGCGCGCCAGCGCCGCGAAGTCCGGCGTGTGGAGGTCGACGCCGTAGCGGGCGTCGCCCGCCTGGTCCTGGTCGTAGCGCAGCATCCCGTAGCCGCCGTCGTCCACCACGACCGTGGTGAGCGGGATTCGCTCCTGCGCCACGGTGGCCAGCTCGCCGCACGCGAACAGGAAGCCGCCGTCGCCGGCCACCGCCACCGCCGGGCCGCCGCCGGCCAGCGCGGCGCCGAGC
>JBOGYU010000639.1:0-2569 GCA_050696935.1 Solirubrobacteraceae bacterium
GGGTCGCGCCTGGAGCGGCCGGGCGAGCGCGCGTTCGTGGCCTGGTTCGGCGTGCGGGGGATCGGGACGCTGTTCTACGTCGCGGCGGTGACGGCCGCCGGCTCGCCGCTGGCCGCCGGCGAGCGGGAGCTGATCGTGTGGACCGCGATCGCCTGCGTCGTGCTCTCCATCGTCGTCCACGGCGTCACCGCCGGCCCGCTGAAGCGGTGGCTGCACGTCAACGTGCTCACGCAGACCCCCGCTCGCCATCCGGGCTCGCCGAACGGGGGTCGCGGTGAGTCGTCCGAGCGGCCACCCGCTCCAGGGCCGGCGAGCGCTCGCGCTCGGTGATCAGGTCGAGCACCGCCTCCTCCACCGCCCGGTGGTGGATCGGGAGCTCGCCCGGCGCCACCTCCTCGAGCAGCGGCCGGATCACGAGCCCGCCGCGGTAGGCGTCGAACACCCGCGGGTCGATGTAGGAGGCGCGGCAGACGGCCGGCGTGTTGCCGAGGTAGTGGGAGACCTCGTTGATCGCGCGCGTGATCGCGCGCTTGCGGCCGGTCTTGGTGGCGGCCGCCTCCCCCGAGACCGCGAGCGCCATCGCGGCGAGGACGGTGGCGTTCCAGGTGCGGAAGTCCTTTGCCGAGAAGTCGTCGCCCGCGGCCTCCTTCAGGTACGCGTTGATGTCGTCCGAGCGCAGTTCCCGCCAGCGCCGGCCCTCCTTGTAGGCGAGCAGGTCGTCGCCGCTGCGGCGGCGCTTGAGCGCGGCGACGACCTCGCACACCTCGTGGTCCATGAGCTCCTGGACGCGCCGCTGACCGCTCTTGGCGGGGTAGTCGAACACCAGCTGGCCGCCGGCCTCGATCGTCACGTGGGACCTGCGCATCGTGGCGAGGCCGAAGGAGTCCGAGTACTCCTCCGAGCCGATCCGGAAGAACCCGCGGTCCAGCAGTCGCAGGGCGCACGCGAGCACGCGCCGCCGGGGCAGCCCGGAGCCCTCGAGCTCGGCGCTCACGCGCTCTCGCAGGGCCGGCAGCGCGCGGGCGAAGCGCACCATGTCGTCGAACTTCTGCGCGTCGCGCCGAGCGCGCCAGGCCGGGTGATACAGGTACTGCTTGCGGCCGGCGTCGTCGACCCCGGTCGCCTGCAGGTGCCCGTTGGGATAAGGGCAGATCCAGACGTCGCGCCAGGCCGGCGGGATGCCCAGCTCGCGGATGCGCTCGAGCACCTCCTCCTCGCCGACCCGGCGCCCCTCCTCGTCGTAGTACTCGAAGCCGGGTCCCCGGCCGCGGCGGGAGATGCCGGGCCCCGAGCAGTCGGATCGGCGCAGCCGCGTCATGTGCCGCAGAGTGTGCCCGCCCGCCCGGGGTTTAGGCTTCCCCCGGGCAGTGGCCGAACTGGACTTCGAAACCACGCACAACGGCACGGTCGCCGTGGTCTCTCCCACCGGGGAGCTGGACCTCTCCGGCGCCGCCGTGCTCGAGACGGAGCTCGACCGGCTGGCCCGGGAGCCGGAGGTGGGCGCGGTGGTGCTCGACCTGCGCGGCCTCGAGTTCATGGATTCCAGCGGGCTGCGGCTCGTGGTGATCGCCGACCGGCGGACGCGCGAGGCCGGCCGCCGCTTCGCGCTGGTGCGGGGCGGCGAGACCGTGCACCGCGTGTTCGAGATCACGCGCATGAGCGACCGGCTCGACTTCGTCGCCGATCCCGACGAGGTGGCCGAGGAGGCGCGGCGGCGGTGAGGCTCGAGCGGGTGCTCAACGCGAGTCCCGAGGCGGCCGCCGAGGCGCGCCACGCGCTCGACGCGCTGGCCACCAGGCTGCCGGACGGGCAGGTGCACGACCTGCGGCTGCTCGTGTCCGAGGTCGTGACGAACGCGGTCCGGCACGCGAACCTCGCCGCCGGGGACGTGATCCGCCTCGTCGTCGACCTCGCCGACCACGCGCTGCGCGTGGAGGTGCACGACCCGGGCGGCGGGTTCGTGCCGTCCGCGCCCACGCCGGACCCCGCCCGCCCGTCGGGCTGGGGCCTCTACCTCGTCGCCGAGCTGGCCGACCGCTGGGGCGTGGACTCCGACGAGGTCACGCTCGTCTGGTTCGAGCTGGACCGCCCCGCGGCCGCCGCGTAGACGCCGAGCGTCGAGTTCATCGGCCTCGGGCCGATGAACTCGACACTCGCCGCAACATAAAGGGTCAGACCCTTTACGTTCAGCGCCTCAGGACGACGCGGTTGCGCAGGCGGTGGGCGCCGTCGTCGGTCTTGATCCGGGTGACAACCGTCGCGCGCACGCGCCGGACGTCCGCCTGGCGCATCGCCGCGACCAGGTTGCGACGCACGCGGCGATCGAGCCGGACGACGATCGTGCGCGCGCGCCCGGCCTCGATCCGGCGGACCGACGAGCGGCCGAGGCGGCGGCCGGACACCCGCAGGACCGATGACACGCGGCACGCCGTCTCGCACGCCACGCGGTAGCGCAGCCCGCGCCGGATGACCCGGCGCACCTTCACCCGCTTGCGCATCTTCTTGACCAGCGGGCCGCCGGTCTCGCTCTCGCCCGCCACGTCGCCGTCCAGGCTCGGCGCCGGTGCGC
>JBOGYU010000640.1:0-2568 GCA_050696935.1 Solirubrobacteraceae bacterium
GGCGGGGGACGATCGCGGCGCGGCGGCGGTCGCCGCGGCGCCGGCGCTCTCGGCCACGCTGCGCGGCTCGCTCGTCCACCGGCTGCTGGAGGACCTGGACTTCGCTCGGCCCCAGGCTCCCGAGCCGGACGTCGTGCAGGAGCTGGGCATGCAGCACGGGGTTGAGCTGACCGCGGCCGAGGTGGACGACATCCGCGGCCTCGTCGCGGCGTTCGCCGAGTCGCCGCTGTGCGCCCGGCTCGCCGCGGCCCGGCGCACGCGGCGGGAGGTCCCGTTCGCCTTCGGGCTCGACCCTGCCGGCGGCGGCCCGCTCGTGACGGGGTTCCTCGACGCCGCCGCGGTCGAGCAGGACGGGGGCGTGCTGATCGTCGACTACAAGTCCGACCGCCTCGAGGGCGTTTCGCCCGCCGAGCTCGTCGACCGCGACTACGACACCCAGCGCGTCGTCTACGCGCTGGCCGCCCTCCGCGACGGCGCGCCGAGCGCCGAGGTGGCCTACTGCCTCCTCGAGCGTCCCGCCGAGCCGGTCTCGAAGGTCTTCACCGCCGCCGAGGCACCCGCCCTCGCGGAGCGTCTCGCAACACTCGCCGCCGGCGTCCTCGAGGGCCGCTTCCCCGTCACCCCCACACCGCATCGCGAGCTCTGCGGCGACTGCCCCGGCCGCGCCGCACTCTGCTCCTGGCCGGAGGAGATGACGTTGCGCGACGCGCCGGCGCTCAGCCCAGCGGCTTCGCCGTCATGACGAAGATCGTGATCACGATCAGCGCGGTGGCGCCGAGCCCGGCGACGACGAAGAGCAGGACGAGCGACACGATCATCCATGGCTCGGACCAGAGGCCCGCGTCGGTGGCGAGGTAGATCCCGGCCAGGAAGATGACGCCGATCGCCGGACCGGTGACGCGCCTGCTGAACGCGATCTGCGCCGGTGGACGCCCGCGCGCGGGCCTACGGCTCCTCGAACAGCCGGATCGCGGACTCGCGGTCCGGCACCCGCAGCTTGCGCAGCACGGCCGCGACGTGGCTGCGGACCGTCGCGGGGGAGACGAACAGCCGGCGCGCGATCTCGCCGGTGCCCAGGCCCTGGCGCAGCAGGTCGAGCACCTGCCACTCGCGGCTCGTGAGCTGCGCGCCGGCGCCCTGGCCGAGCAGCGCGCGCCGCCGTGGCGCGCTGTCGCGGAACTCCTCCACCAGGCGCGAGACCAGCTCGGGCGGGAGCGCGACGTGGCCGTTCAGCACGTCCGCCAGCTCGTCGCCGATCGCCTCGAACGGCATGTCCTTGAGCAGGTAGCCCGAGGCGCCCGCCCGCAACGCTGCGAACAGGTCCTCGTCGCTGCGCGACACCGTCAGCATCACCGCGCGGGTCCCCGGCAGCCGCGCGGTGATCTCCCACGCCGCCGCCGCCCCGCTGCCGGGCATCCGCACGTCGAGCAGCGCCAGGTCCGGGCGCTCGCGGATCGCGGCCTGCACGGCGTCCGCCGCGTCGCCCGCCAGGGCGACGACCACGAACCGGGGATCGGAGTCGACCGCCGCCCGCACGTCCTCGCGGGTGGGCGCGTGGTCGTCGGCCACGAGCACCCGCGCGGGCGCGCTCATGGCAGCTCCACGGCCACCTCGGTCCCGGCGCCCGGCCCGGACCGGACGTGCAGCTGGGCTCCCACCAGCGCGGCCCGCTCGTGCATGCCGCCCAGGCCGAAGCCGGGGTCGTGCGTCGCGGGGTCGAAGCCGACGCCGTCGTCGATCACGCTCAGTCGCAGCGGCTCGGTGGAGAGCTCCACCTGCACGCGCGACGCGTGCCCGTGGCGCGCGTTCGCAACGGCCTCGCCGAGGATGCGCGCGAGCGCCTCGCAGACCTCGGGGCCGGCCTCCGCCGAGCCGGACGCCGAGAAGCTGACGGCGACCCCGGTGCGGGCGGCGATCACGCTCGCGTGGCGGGCGAGCACCCGCTCGAGCGGCTCGTCCGGCGGCCGCGCGAGGTGCTCGATCGCCCACCGCGAGTCCAGCAGCGCCCGCTCGGCGGCGACCACGATGTCGGCGGCGTCCGGCTGGCCGGCGAGCCGCGCGGCCCGGCGGTGGATGAACGCCAGCTCCTGCGCCACGCCGTCGTGCAGGTCGCGGGCGATCCGGCGGCGCTCGCCCTCCGCCGCCCGCCGGGCGAGCACTCCGGCCAGCTCGCCGACCGCGGCCCACAGCAGGACGGCGCAGAACAGCAGCCGCAGCACGTCGCCCATCGGCAGCATCTCGGCGTTCACGGGCGGCAGCAGGACGTAGTGGACCTTGGCGAAGACGTAGAAGGTCGCCGCCAGGCCGAGCCGGCGCGCGAAGGCGTCGCCGGTGCGCGCGCCGCGCCGGGTGAGGCCGATCGCGGCCACGCCGAAGCTCACAACCATCAGCAGCTGGAGCGCGAGCGCCGCCGACGGCTTGCCGAGCTGCGGCCGCGTCATGTCCGTGTCGGGCGGCGGGGCTGGGCGCTCGCCGAGCGCCAGCTCGATCGGCACCGCGATGACGGCCAGCGAGACGACGACGATGCCGAGCACGCCCAGCACGGCGCGGCGCGGCACGGCCGGGCGG
>JBOGYU010000641.1:0-2561 GCA_050696935.1 Solirubrobacteraceae bacterium
CTCCCGGAGGGCGCGGGCCGGCGATCCGGCCTTGGCTTCTATGCGGCCGCCGCGTCGTCGTCCTCGGCGAGGTCGAGGTCGAGGTCGTCGAGGTCGGAGTCGGCGCGGTGCGCGTCGAGGTCGACGGTGGACTCGACGCCGCCGTCGAAGACGAAGGCGTCCTTGTTGAGCTCCACCAGCCGCGGGGAGAGGATCGGGCGCATGAACGCCCACAGGGCGGCGCGCAGGGGCTGCTCGCCGCCCGGGAGGGCGTCGCGCAGCTTGCGCGCCACGCGCTCGGACCCCAGGGCCTTGGTCCTGGTCACGCCGTCGGGGTCGAGCACGAACGCCGCGCCCCAGCGCGCGACCAGCTGGGCGATGCCGTGCAGCGGGTCGGGGTCCTCGAGCGCGCGCCGCAGTTCCGCGTCGACGATCGCGTCGAGGTGGCGCGGCTCTCGGCGGCCGGTGTCGCCCACGGGCTGCTGGCGCTCGGCGTCGGTCCAGCCCGCGCCGTATGCGATGAGCTCGGGATGGTGCTCGCAAAGCAGCCGGCAGACGATCTCGCGCAGCGCGCTGAGCTGGTCGTCGGACGGGTCGGCCAGCGCCGCGCGGATGTCGTGGCCGATGGTGAGGTTGCTGGCGGTCGCCTCGGCGTGGCGGGCGCGTTCGGCGGCACGCCGCTGGCGGTCCTCCTCGGCGGCGTCGCGCAGCTCGTCGTCGTCGAGGCGGGCGCCGCCGAAGTAGGCCTCCTCGCGGGCGACCTCGCCGTCGGCGTCGGCGAGCTGGTGGCGGAGGGCGTCGAGCATGAAGACCGGGTCGATCACCCAGATGCCGGCGGCGAAGTCCTGGCCGCGCTCGAACACCCAGCCGTAGCGTCCGTTGGCGGCGCGGTCGCGCAGCGTCCCGTCGACGCGCAGCTTGAGCGCGCTGCTCTTGGCGCGGGCGGCGAGCGCGTCGAGCTCACTGTCGAGCTTCTCGGCCTCGCAGCCGAGCGCCGCGACCGCCTCGGCGTGGCGCTCGGCGGTGAGGTGGTTGCGCGCGTGCTCGACCAGCTCGGCGGCGTCGAGCAGGACGCCGTCGTCGATCCTGACCGCGTAGACGCGCTCGTTCTCGACGACGGTGCGGTGCACGAAACCGCCGAGGTCGCGTAGCGCCTGGTCGTGCAGCTCGCCGGTGGTCACGCGGGCGGCGACGGCCTCGGTGAGCTCCGGGGCGACGTCGTGCATGTCGGCCAGGCGGTGCGCCATCCGCACCGACAGCGGTCGCCGGCGGGCCGCTCGGCGATCCGCTCGCGGATCGCCTCGGGGAGGGCGAGCTGGCGGCGCAGGCTGTGGCCCTTGCCGGCGCTGATGCCGAGGTCGGCGCAAACGACGGCGATCCGGTCGGCGTCGGGCAGTCCGGCGCGCGCCTGCCAGCAGTCGCGGAACTGCTCCTGCTGGTCGCGCAGTGAGAGCGGCTCGCGGGCGTTCTCCTGCGCTTGGATGCGGCGGATCTCGTCGTCGCCGGGCTCGTGGTCGAGCAGCAGGACGATCAGGCTCGTGACGGCGGCGAGGCCCTCGAAGTCCGGGCCGCCGGCGAGTTCGCGGCTGGCGCGCGCGGCAAGAAGCCGGCGCTGGCCGGCGCACAGCACGACTCGCGGCTGGTCGGGGTCGGGCCGGTAGCCGATGCAGGGGACGAGCTGGCCGGTGCGGGCGAGCATCGCGGCGAGCGTCTGGATCGACTCGGGGGCGATGTCGCGCCGCTTGTTCGCCGCGAGCTCGATGTGCTCGAGCGCGACGCGCTCGAGCGTGCCGGCCGCTCGCTGAGCGCCGGTGTCGGTGACGTCGAAGAGTGCCGGCTTGGGCAGCAGTGCGTCGTGGGTCAAGGAGGCTCCTTCAGTCGTTGTGGCCGAACGGGCGCGGCGCGAGGGCCGCGGGTCCGGGTGAGGTTCTGGCGGCGGCTACGCCGGCTCCCGTCGCCGTCGGTGGGCGGCGGTGAGGGCGTCGACGGTGTGCTGGGCGATGACGTCCAGGCCGTCGGCGGGGTCGCTGAGGACGCAGATGCGGCTGGCTTCTACCGACAGCGGCTCGGCGCCGATCGAGAGGTGGATCGTGGGGGCGCCGAGCTCGGCGAGCCAGCGGATCTTCTGCACGCCGGCCTCGGTGTCGTACCAGCCGCCGTCCGAGACGATGTACACCGCGCGCGGGCGGCGGCGGTTCTCCATCTCGAGGTGACCCGCGCCGATCGCGATCGCGTCGCCGGCGAAGGCGGTGCCGCCGCCGACGCGGATCGCCGGGACCTTGGCCATCGGCTCGGTTCCGTCGCTGAGCAGGGCGGCGGCGTTGCCGAACAGGACGGTGGCCACCTTGCCGCCGACGGCGCGGAACGCGGTGGTCACGATCCACACGATCGGTCCGAGCGCGTACTCGTGCGCGCTCATCGAGCCGGAGGTGTCGACGACGAGTAGCGCGTGTGGCTCCTCGAGGGGCGCGGTGATCTCGCGCGTGATCGTCCATGGGCGAGAGCTCGCGGGGCGCCCGCTCGCGCGCTCGAAGCGTCCGCGGGCGTACGCGCGCCCGTTGAAGCGCCCGCCGGGCGTGCGC
>JBOGYU010000642.1:0-2558 GCA_050696935.1 Solirubrobacteraceae bacterium
GGCCTGGGCGGCGCGGAGCACGGCGGGCAGGTCGGTCGGGCGGCCGGAGACCTTCACCACGAGCGGGGCGCGCTGCGCGGCGCGCCGGTGGGCCCACAGGTCGTCGTCGGCGGTGAGGACCTCGACGTCGTCCAGGCCCTCGACCCGCCCGGCGGCCGCCTCCGCCTGCTGGGCTGCGGCGGCGCCGCCGAAGCGCAGCAGCACCCGGCCGGAGCCGTCCTGGAACGCGACGTCGAGGCAGTCGGCTTCCAGCGGGAGCCGGGCCAGGGCGGCCGCCGCGGCCGCGAGCCGGTCGGGGTCGGTGCTCGTGCCCGCCACCGTGGCGGTGGCGGCGGGCGCGGGGTGCAGGCGCACGGCGACGCGCGCGATCAGGCCGAGCGTGCCGTACGACCCGGCGAACAGCTTGGCGAGGTCGTAGCCGGCGACGTTCTTGATCACCTTGCCGCCGGACTGCGCCACCGTGCCGTCGGACAGCACCACGGTGATCCCGACCACCAGGTCGCGGACGCCGCCGAAGCGGTGGCGCAGCGGCCCGGAGTCGTTCGTCGCGATCACGCCCCCGAGGGTCGCGGCGTCGCCCTCGCCCAGCGGCGGGTCGAGCGCCAGCATCTGCCCGGCGCGGGCGAAGGTGGCCTGCGCCCCCACGAGCGGGACGCCGGCCTCCAGCACCGCCGTGAAGTCGCCCTGGTTGTGCTCGAGGATGCGGTTCAGGCCGCGCGTGTCGAGGTCCACCGCTTCGTTCCCGGCCAGCCACGAGAGCTTCGTCCCCCCGCCGCGGGGCCGGATCGTGCGGCCCTCCGCCGCGTGCTCGCGGATCGTCGCGGCCGCCTCCTCGACGCCCATCAGAACCGCTCCGCCAAGCCGGCCGCCTCGAGCGGGTGCTGGCGGTAGGGGCCCGGCACCTCGCCGCACAGGCGCGGCGTCGGCATCACCTTGCCGGGGTTGGCGAGCCCGGCGGGGTCGAACGCGCAGCGCAGGCGCTGGAACGCGTCGAGGTCGGGCTCGCCGAACATCTTCGGCATGTGCCGCTTCTTGTCGACGCCGACGCCGTGCTCGCCGGTGATCGAGCCGCCCGCCTCCAGGCACACGTCGAGGATCCGGCCCGACAGCTCCTCCGCCCGTTCGGCCTCGCCCTCGACCGCGCCGTCGTAGCAGACGAGCGGGTGCAGGTTCCCGTCCCCGGCGTGGAAGACGTTGGCCACGATTAGGCCGTACTCGGCCGCCAGGCCGTCGATCCGCTCGAGCACGTCCGGCAGCTTCGTGCGCGGGATCACGCCGTCCTGGACGAAGTAGTTGGGGGAGATCCGGCCCATCGCGGCGAACGCGGCCTTGCGCGCCTTCCAGAAGCGCTCGCGCTCGGGTTCGTCGCGCGCCACCCGCACGTCATCAGAGCCGCACCGCTCGCAGATCGCGCTGACCTCCTCGAACCGCGCCTCGCACTCGCGCTCGGCGCCGTCGAGCTCCACCAGCAGCGCCGCCCCTCGCATCGGGAAACCGGCCCGGGCGCTCTTCTCGGACGCCTCGATCGCCTTCGCGTCCATCATCTCGATCGCGCCCGGCACCACGCCGCCCTGCACGATCTCCGACACCGCCTCACCGGCCTGGCGCGTGTGGTCGAAGAACGCCACCAGCGTCTTGACGGTCTCCGGCGCGGGCACGACCCGCAGCCATACCTTGGTGGCGACGCCGAGCGTGCCCTCGGAGCCGACGAAGGCTCCCAGCAGGTCGTAGCCTGGCTCGTCCAGCTCGTAGCCGCCGACCTGGACCAGCTCGCCGTCCGCCAGCACGAGCTCCAGCCCGGTGACGTAGGTGGTGGTGAAGCCGTACTTGAAGCAGTGCGCGCCGCCGGAGTTCTCGGCGACGTTGCCGCCGATCGAGCAGACGATCTGGCTCGACGGGTCGGGCGGGTAGAAGAACGCGGGGCCGACGGCCGCCGACACCGCCGAGTTCGTCACGCCGGGCTCGACGCACACGCGGCCGTTGTCGAGATCGACCTCGAGGATCCGCTTCATCCGGGCGAGCACGATCAGCACGCCGTCCTTCACCGGCAGAGCGCCGCCGGAGAGCCCCGAGCCGGCGCCGCGCGCCACCCATGGGACCTCGGTGCGGGCACAGGCCGTCACGACCCGGCGCACCTCCTCGGCGGTGGCCGGGAGAACGGCCGCGGCGGGGATGGCGCGGTACTGGAGCAGCCCGTCGGACTCGTAGGTGCGCAGCTGGTGCTCCTGCGTGAACACCCACTCGTCGCCGCAGATCGAGCGCAGCTCGCCGACCAGCCGGCGCAGGTCCCGTGGCGACGCGCCGGCCTCCGGCGCGTCGGGCGCGACCGTGGGTCCTTCGGGCGCTGCGGATAGACGACCGTCCACGAGACCAATTGCAGCAAACGCGCACGTTGGGCGTACCCGCGCGTGGGAGCGGGGAACCCCGCGCCGTCGTGCCGCCGGGGTACGCTGGCGGGGTGGAACCGGGGGTGCGCAACGTCGGCGTACGGGCGGCCGTGCACGCGCTGGACGCTGCGCTGGCCGAGCACCGGCGCGCCACCGCGCTCGCCGCGGGGG
>JBOGYU010000643.1:0-2552 GCA_050696935.1 Solirubrobacteraceae bacterium
GGGCGGCGGTGACGCCGCGGGCGGCGGTGACGGGGCCGACGGCGGTGTCGTCGCCGCGGGCGGCGGCGCCTCCGGCGTGATCGGGCGGCCGTGCTGGTCGTACTCGACGGGCGGCGCCTTGCGCTCGGCCGAGCCCGACTGGCCCTCGTTGAACTGCTTCTGCACCTCGTCGAGCTTGGTCTGGGCCTGCTCGGCCATCTTCTTCGCCTTGTCCAGGAAGCCCATGGATGTCTCCTTTCGCCTCGTCGGCCCCGACGTTACCGCTCTCGCCGCGGGCCAACGTCAACGGCGGGCATTGAGGGAGGCGGGTCAGGTTGCCCCGCCGGCCCGCGATTCACAAGGTGTGTCCCGTTACTGGTCGTAGCGACCAGTAACGGGCCACACCTTCGGAAGAACCCGCCGCGGCACCCCGCACCCGCCGCCCTACAAGCCAGCAGTTGACGTTCGCCGGTCCCGCCGTCAGTCGTCGAACAGAAGGTGCTCGAGGCCCACGACCGGGGACTCGGACAAAGACCCGACCCGGCGGATCGCCAAAAGGACCCCCGGCATGAAGCTCGTGCGGTCCGTGGTGACGTGGCGGATCGTCAGCGTCTGCCCCACGTCCCCGAAGATCACGTCCTGGTCGGCCACCACCCCCGGAAGGCGGACGGAGTGGATCGGCACGTCGCCGCCCATCATCGCCGCGGTGCGGGCGGCGGTGCCGGACGGGGCGTCGAGCTTGGTCGCGTGGTGGTACTCGACGATCTCGGCCGCCTGCATGTGCTTCGCCGCCTCGACCGCGAAGCGCATCATCAGCACCGCGCCGATCGCGAAGTTCGGCGCGAAGAACGCGTTGGCACGAGCGCCCCGGGCGGCGTCGCGCAGCCCGTCGAGGTCGAACCCGGACGTCCCGATCACCGCGTGCACGCCGGCCTCGAGCGCCGCCCGCACGTTGTCGAGCGCCGCGTCCGGGCGTGTGAAGTCCACGAGCACGTCGGCGTCGCCCAGCACGTCGCCCACGGACGTTCCGAGTGCCGGATCCGCTCGCCCACTCAATGCCAGGTCTTCGGCGCCGGAGACGGCCTCGCACACCATCGTCCCCATGCGGCCGGCGGCGCCGGCCACCGACACCCGGATCATGCCGCGACGCCGGTGCCCGGGCAGACGTCCTGGACCGCGGCGCGGAAGGCCTGCTCGTCCGGCCCGATGCCGGCCGCGGACAGGCGCTCAGGCGCCCACAGCTCGTCGGTCAGCTCGCGCAGGTCGTCGAGCGTGACGGCCTCGAAGCGCGCCATCACCTCGTCGGCCTCGAGCAGCGGCAGGCCGAACAGGAGCGAGGCGCCGAGCCGGTTCATGCGCGCCCCCGTGGACTCCAGGGCGAGCACCACGCGCGCCTTGACGTTCTCGCGCGCCCGCACCAGCTCCTCGTCCGTCGCGGGGTGCTCGCGCAACCGCCCCAGCTCCTCCCCCACCACCTGCATCGCCTCGGCCAAGTTGTCGGGCCGGGTGCCGACGTACAGGCCGATCTGGCCCGTGTCCGTGTACTGGCCGGAGAACGAGTAGACCGAGTAGGCGAGCCCGCGCTCCTCGCGCACGGCCTGGAAGAGCCGCGACGAGGACAGGCCGCCGAAGATCGCGTCCAGCACGCGGGCGGCGAACCGCCGCTCGTCACGCCGCGGCAGGCCCAGCCCGCCGAGGCACACGTGGCACTGCTCGGTGTCCTTGCGCTGGAAGCGCAGGGACGGCGACGGGTCCTCCGGCGCGCCCTCGTGAGCCGGCCCCGCCCCGGCGGCCGAGCCGCCGAGCGTGCGCGTGGCCAGCTCCACCACGGCGTCGTGGTCCACCGAGCCGGCGGCCGCGACCACCACCGAGCCGGGCACGTAGCGGGCGGCGTGGAAGGCGGCGATCTCGTCGACCGGCGTGTCGCGGATCACCGGCGCGCGGCCGATGATCGGCCGCCCGAGCGGGTGCCCCCCGAACACGGCCTCGCCGAGCACGTCGAACACCGTGTCCTGCGGGTCGTCCTCGTACATGGCGATCTCCTCGAGCACGACCTCGCGCTCGGGGTCGACGTCCCGGAACGCCGGGCGCCACACCATGTCGGCCATCACGTCGAAGGCGCGCGGGAGGTGCTGGTCGAGCATCCGCGCGTAGACCGTCGTGCTCTCCTTGTCGGTGCCGGCGTTCAGCTCGGCGCCCATGCCGTCGAACAGCTGGTCGATCTCGGCGGACGCGTAGCGCTCGGTGCCGCGGAACAGCAGGTGCTCGAGGAAGTGCGAGAGCCCCGCCTCGGCCGGCGCCTCGCCGCGCGAGCCGGTGCCCACGAAGAAGCCGAGGGCTGCGGACCGCACGGAGGGCATCGCCTCCGTCGCGACCCGCAGCCCTGAGCTCAGTTCCGTGATTCGATGATCAGGCATCGGGGTGGCCGAGACGACACATCCTTCCAGGGTGCGGTTCCTGGAAGGATGCCGTCTTCCCGGCTGTGTCGTTTCGGCAGTTACCCCTAGGAGCGGTCGGGGTCGCGGTCGCCCCGCTCGCGCCGCTCGCGGTCGCGCCCGCCCCGGCCGTTGCGC
>JBOGYU010000644.1:0-2542 GCA_050696935.1 Solirubrobacteraceae bacterium
CCGTCGAACGCCCCGCTCACGGCCGCGACGACCAGGCCGCCGCCCGCCAGCACGAGGATCCCCGCGATCAGCGGCAGCAGCCGTCGCACGCGCTCAGTCGTTGGACGTCACCGCCTCGAGCAGGTCCGCGAACCGTGCGCGGGCGGCCTCGCGCCGGGTGGGGACGTGCTCGCTGGGCACGCCGTCCGCCGGTGCCTCGTAGCCGCGCAGGATCTGGCGGGCCACGCTCTGGCGGTGGACCTCGTCGGGCCCGTCGTAGAGCCGCGCGGCGCGCGCGAAGCGGTACATCTGCTCGAGCGGGAGGTCGGTCGAGTAGCCGAGCGCCCCATGCGCCTGCAGCGCACGGTCCACCACGTCGTGGAGCACCTGCGCGCCGAAGAACTTGATCAGGGCGATCTCCTGCCGCGCCGCCGACGCTCCCTCGTTGTCGATCCTCCAGGCGGCGTGCAGCGTCATCAGCCGCGCCGCGTGCATCTGGGCGGCCGAGTCGGCGATCCAGTTCTGCACCGTCTGCTTGTCGGCCAGCAGGGAGCCGTGGGCGTGCCGCGACAGGGCGCGCTCGCACAGCATGTCGAAGGCGCGGCGCGACACGCCGAGCCAGCGCATGCAGTGGTGGATCCGTCCAGGCCCCAGGCGCTGCTGCGCGATCAGGAACCCGGCCCCGCGCGCGCCCAGCAGAGCGTTCGCCGGCACCCGCACGTCCTCGTAGAGGATCTCGGCGTGGCCGCCGTAGCGGCCGAAGTGCTCGTCGTCGGGGTGCTCCATCGTCGGGACGTCGCGCAGGATCCGCACGCCGGGCGCGTCCGCCGGGACGATGAACATCGACGCGCGCTGGTACCGGTGGGCGTCGGGGTCGGTGACGGCCATCACGATCAGGAAGTCGGCCACGGAGGCGTTGGTGGAGAACCACTTGTGGCCGTTGATCACCCAGCCGTCGCCGTCCTGCACCGCGGTCGTCTGCAGGAGCGTGGGGTCGCTCCCCGCCGTGTGCGGCTCGGTCATCGAGAAGGCCGAGCGCAGGTCACCGGCCAGCAGCGGGTACAGCCACTGCTCCTTCTGGTCCTCGGTGCCGGCGAGCGCCAGGATCTCCGAGTTCCCGGAGTCCGGCGCCTGGTTGCCGAACACCACCGGCGCGAACGGGCTCGTGCCGAGGATCTCGTGCATCAGGCCGAGCTTGACCTGCCCGAAGCCCTGCCCTCCGAGGTCGGGCGGCAGGTGCGCGGCCCACAGCCCGCGCTCGCGCACGCGCTCCTGCAGCGGCGCGATCGCACGCTCGAAGCCGCCCGGTCCGAGCTCCTCGAACACCGTCTCGATCGGCCAGACCTCGGCGCGCACGAAGTCGCGCATCCAGTCGAGCTGCTCCTGGAACTCGGGCTCCGTGGAGAAGTCCCACATCCGGCGGCCCATGATCGCACGCCGGTGCGGGCGCGCGACACTGTGGTCCGATGCCGCTGCTGGCCGCTGCAGCCGTGACGGTGGGCGCCGCGCTGCAGTCCGCCACCGGGTTCGGGTTCTCGCTGATCGCCGCGCCGCTCGTGTTCGCCGCCGTCGGGCCGCCCGAGGCGGTCGGCCTGCTGCTCGTGCTGTCGATCGAGGTGAACCTGCTGACGCTGTTCACCGAGCGCCGCCGGCCGCGGCCGCTGGGGCGCGACGCGCTGGTGATGCTCGCGTGGGCGGCGCCGGGCGCCGTCGCCGGCGTCGCGGTGCTGCGGGCGCTCGACGCCGTGGCGCTGCACGATCCACCGTCACCTTCCTCGGGTTGAGCGCCATCGGGGCCGCCGCGCTCTGGCTCACGGGCACGGACGCGCTGCCCGACGCCGCGCTCCTCGCCACCCTCGTCCCGGTGGCCGCCGCCGGCCACCTGGCGGGCCGGCCGGTGTTCTCCCGGCTCGCCGGCGGTGGCGGCTACGAGCCCGTGCTGACCGCGGTGCTGCTGGTCTCGGTGGTCGCCGGGCTGGCCGCCGCCACGCTATAGGCTCCCGCCGAGAGACCCGTCGAGGAGAGGTGACCATGGCTCAGGCGCACGGCGATCGGCTCACCGCGGTGGACGCGTCGTTCCTCGCCCAGGAGAGCGCCAACGCCCACATGCACATCGGCGCGGTGATGGTGTTCGAGGGGCCGCCGCCGGCGTTCCGCGACTTCGCCAACCACGTCCGCGGGCGGCTGCACCTCGTCCCTCGCTACCGCCAGAAGCTGGCGGTGCCGCCGCTGGAGACCGGCCGGCCGCTGTGGATCGACGACGCGAGCTTCAACCTCGAGTATCACCTGCGCCACACCGCGCTGCCGAGCCCGGGCACGGAGGAGAAGCTGCGCGCGCTGGCGGCGCGGATCCACTCCCAGCGCCTCGACCGCACGAAGCCGCTGTGGGAGATCTGGCTCGTCCAGGGCCTCGAGGACGGGCGCTTCGCGCTGATCTCCAAGACCCACCACGCGCTCGTGGACGGCGTGGCGGGCGTGGATCTCGCCACCGTGCTGTTCGACCTGGAGCCGGTGCCCGCGCGGGCGCCCTACGAGGGCGAGCCGTGGGTGCCCCGGCCCGAGC
>JBOGYU010000645.1:0-2537 GCA_050696935.1 Solirubrobacteraceae bacterium
GGCGTCGCCCTCATCAGCGTCGTCCGGGCCGCCCGCACCCGCGTCGTCGGCGCCGCCCGTCACCGCGGCAGCTCGACGATCATGCGGCATCCGCGCGGGTCGCGGCCCTCGGCTCGGATCGCTCCGCCATGCGCGTCGACGATCCAGCGGGCGATCGCGAGGCCGAGGCCGGTGCCGCCGTCGCGAACCGCCCGGGCCGCGTCGGTCCGGTGGAAGCGCTCGAACACGCGCTCGGCCTCGTCGGCCGGGATGCCCGGGCCCTCGTCGGCCACCTCGATCGTCGTGCGCCCGGCGGTCGCGCCGTGGGCGCAGAGCCACACGCGCCCCTCGTCGGGCGAATGGCGCACGGCGTTGTCCAGCAGGTTGGCCACCACTTGGTGCAGCCGCTCCGGATCGCCGCTGGCGTCCAGGTCACCGGGCTGCACGCACACCCGCAGCCGCACCGGCCGGTCGCCGAGCCGGCACTCCCGCGCGGCCTGCTCGAGCAGCTCGCGCACGCCGAACCGCACCGGCCGCAGCTCCAGCCCGCCGCTCTCCAGCCGTGACAGGTCGAGCAGCTGGGCGACGAGGCGGCCGAGCCGCTCGGTCTGCCCCAGCGCCGTACGCAGCGCCGCGGGGTCGGGCGGCTCGACGCCGTCGGCCAGGTTCTCGAGCAGCGCCTGGAGCGCGCCGAGCGGCGTCCGCAGCTCGTGCGACACGTTCGCCACCAGCTCGCGCCGCATCCGGTCGGCGTCCGCGAGCTCCGCGGCCATCGCGTTGAACGCACGCGCCAGCTCCCCGACCTCGTCGCGCGAGCTCGCGCGCACGCGGCGCTCGTAGTCCCCGCCCGCCATCGCCGACGCGGCCGTGGCCATCTCCCGCAGCGGCGACGTCATCCCGCGCGCGAGCAGCTGCACCATGCCCAGCCCGAGCGCCGTCGCGACCACCACGCGCGCCTCCACCGACAGCCCGGCGCGGCCACCCAGCGCGAGCACCACGACCGTGCCCGCGACCGTGGCGACGATCACCACGCCGAGCTTGACCTTGATCGAGCGCAGGCGGTCGAGCGGTCTCACGACAACGTCCCCGGCCCGCGCGCCCCGATCCGGCGGCGGTGGTCGAGGGGCCTCACGAGCCCGCCTCCAGCGCGTACCCGACGCCGTGCACCGTCCGCACGTGGCCGGGGCCGAGCTTGCGGCGCAGGCCGCGCACGTGCGAGTCGACGGTCCGCTGCCCGGACCCGTCGCGCCAGCCCCACACCTCCGCAAGCAGCTGCTCGCGCGTGAACACCACGCCGGGCCGCGCCGCCAGCAGGCGCAGCAGGTCGAACTCCGTCGGCGTCAGGTGCACCGGCTCGCCGCCGACCGTGACCCGCCGCGCCGCCGGGTCCAGCTCCACCTCCCCCACCCGCACGACGTCCCCGGCCGGCGCGGGCCGCCGCTCCACGCGCCGCAGCAGCGCCCGCACGCGAGCGACCAGCTCCCGCGGCGAGAACGGCTTGGTCACGTAGTCGTCGGCGCCGACCCCGAGGCCGACGAGCACGTCCGCCTCGTCGTCGCGCGCCGTGAGCATCAGCACCGGCACCTGCCGGTCCCGCTGCACGCGCCGGCACACCTCTAGGCCGTCGAGCCCGGGCAGCATCAGGTCCAGGATCACGAGGTCCGGCCGCACCCGATCGCACAGCGCCACCCCGGCCGGCCCGTCTCCCGCGACCTCCACCGCGAACCCCTCGGCCCGCAGCCGCGCGGCCACCGCCCCGGCGATCACCTGCTCATCCTCGATCACGCAGATCAGCGCACCGGCCACGGCGCGGAGTCTGCCACCGGGATGCGCACGCAATGGGCGGAAACCGTGCAGATCCCGTGCAGCCGCCCCGGGCTATACTGCGCCCTCGCGCGGATGTAGCTCAGTTGGCTAGAGCGTCTGCTTGCCATGCAGAAGGTCGTGGGTTCGAGTCCCATCATCCGCTCTCAGAAAGGCCCCGCTAACGGGGCCTTTTCTATGCCCGTCGGCGCAGACGCTGGCGCAGTCGGACGCGGTGACGGCGATGTGGGTTCGGAATGGGTACGGAAATCCCGAATCGTCCTACCGATCCGCCGGCCGGTCGGCGGAATCCGCGCAGAGCCCGCTGTCAAGCGATAGCGGATCCGCCAACTCGCCTTGAGCGCCGTAAGGACGACTGCAACGGCTCGCCGTTGGAATCCTTGTTTGGCCCGATGCCGCTTCCGGCCGACGAGCCGCGCGACTCCAAGCCGCGCTCGCGCTGCCGGGTTGAGAAGCCGCTTGAAGCCTTCAACCGCGAGAGCCGCGCCCGCGATGGCCGGCGAGCGGACTGCCGCGAGTGCCAGCACGCGCGAGCGAGTCAACCGGCTTGACGTCGATGCGCGCCGAGATCCGATCAGACGAGCGTCAAGACGATCCCGATGCCCGTGAGCACTTCGGTGGCGTTCTTGTGTGCCCGCAGGCGTCCGTGCAGGCGGTCGGCGTGCACGTCGTAGGCGCCGAAGAGGTAGCGCACCCCGCCCTTCTTGGAGTAGGTCGCGCGCAGCCGCTCGGGC
>JBOGYU010000646.1:0-2535 GCA_050696935.1 Solirubrobacteraceae bacterium
GCGCGTGCCGCCACGTCGGCGCCCTCGCCGGCGAGCGCCGCCCGCACGGGCTCGGCCGCGCCCGCCAGCGTCTCACCCGGGTCGTCCCCGCCCAGCGCGCGATCGAGGGCGGCCTGGAACTGGCCGTCGTCGAGCGCCAGGACCGAGAGCCCGCCACGCCAGCGCGCCGCGGCCTCGCGAAGCGCCGCTCGGTCGGCGTCCAGCGCCTCGCGGGCGGCGTCGAGTCGCTCGGCGGAGGTCGCCAGCGCCGCGGCCGCCTCGCGCTCCGTCTCGCGACGGCGCTCTGCCTCGAGCGCGGCGTCTCGCGCCGCGGCGACGAGCCGGTCATGCTCGCGCAGGACCGCCTGGCGATCGCGCGCCCCGTCGTGCACGAGCCCCGCCCACGCGGCCGGTTCGAGGCTCCCGTCGCGCAGCTGCGCGGCCAGCACGCCGAAGCTCTTCTCCAGGCCCGCGTCCGCGGCCACACGCTCGGCGCCGCCGAGATCGCTCTCGAACGTCGTGGTGGCGCTGTCGGTGGCAGCACGCGCCGCGACGAGCTCGCCCTCGACGACGACTGCCGCGGCCGCCGCTTCGTCGGCCACTCGCTGCAGCGCCGCGGCTGTCTCGTTGCGCGCCTGCGCCTGGCCGCGCAGCGCTTCCACCGCCTCGATCGACCGCCACGCCTGCGAGGTCACGAGCGCCCGCTCGGCTCCCTCGAGCCGCTCGATCTCGACCGCCACCGCGGCGCGGCGCTCCTCCAGCTCGCCCCGCCGCTGCTCCGCTCGCTCGCGGCCCGCACGCGCGTCGCGCAGCTGCGCGCCGACGGTGTCGACCGAGGTCTGTGCGGTGCGCAGCCGGTCGGCGCTCTCGCGCACGACCGCCCGCAGGTACGCCCTGTAGGTCCGATCGTGGAAGGAGCGCACCCGATCTCGCACGGTCCGCAGCCGCCCGAGCTGGCGCTCCAGCGTCTCGAGCTGCTCGAGCCCACCGGCGAGGCGGCGCATCAGGTCGGGATCGATCTCCGGCAGCCCCGCGGCCAGCAAGTCGGCGACCTTCCCGGGGTCGAGCGTCTTGGACAGGTGCGGCCGCCGCAGCTCGAGCATCAGCCGCAGCATCGAGCGGTACTGGTCCTCGCTGCCGAAGCCGAACAGCAGGTCGTCGAGGCGCGCACGGTACGCGCGCTGGCTGTCGAGCACCTCGCCGGCGTCCCCCAGCATCGCGCCGAGGTCCGCCTTGCCGACCGGCTCGCGGCCGCGCAGGAGCGGCACGTCGATGCCCACACGCGCGTCGCGCGCGACGAAGTACCAGCGCGTGACGCCCGGCAGGTTGCGGTGAGCGCGCAGGCCCACGCCACAGGTGAGATGGCGCACGTCGCCGTCGTCGTCGCGGCGCTCGAACTCCAGCCATGCGTAACCGACGCGCTGCTCCTGGTCGATGCAGCCGACGAGGTTCCACTTCATGTCCTTCGCGTCGCTCGCGAAGGGATCGAGCCGGCGTGGCGAGATGTCCCCGTCGAGGCAGAACGGCAGCAGCACCTCCAGCGCCTTCGTCTTCCCGGACGTGTTGTGGCCGCGCAGGAGCAGGCGCCCGTCGCCGAACTCGAACAGCTGGTCGCCGTACTCGTAGAGATTGACGATGCCCGCGCGCGAGGGCCGCCAGCGATCGACCGAGCTCACCCGGGATCACCCCCTGCGCGCCGCACGTCGGGCGCGCGGAACCGCGCCACCGGCGCCCGTGGGAGCAGCCCGCCGCCCGCGGCCGGCGCGGCGAGGTCCAGCTCCTGGAGCACGCGTGTCGCCGCCGCCGCGGCGGCGCGGACCTCGTCGGGGTCGTCCGGGTCGCGCTGCCAGTGATCGCGGTGCGCCGCCAGCAACTCGCGCACCGCGGCGCGGACCTGCTCCTCCGAAACCGGACGGTCCGCCGGCGCGCCGGCCAGCACGTCGCACAGCAGCAGCGCGAGCTGCTTGACCGTCGCATTCGTGGGGAACGGCAGGTCCGTCAGCAAGCGATCGTCGACGACGAGCGCCGTGCCCTCCGCGCGCCGCTCGACGGCCAGGCCGGTCGCGTCCGCCGCGCCGCCCTCCAGGCGGGCGCGCTGGCCGAGGAAGTACGTGCGGTCCCCGTCGTCGAGGTCGGCGAGGATCAGCGCAGGGTCCTCCACGAGCCGGCGCGCGAGCCGCTCGCCGCGCGCCCGGTTCTCGCCCTCCGGCGTCGGCGCATGCCGGGCCGACTCGTCCAGGAGCTCGGCGATCGAGGTCGCGGTCAGCGCCTGGACCGGGTCCCGGACCAGCAGCGCGAGCCGGCGCCGGTCGACGGTGAGCAGCGCCTCGTCGGCGTCCTGCTCGCGGCGGCTGTAGCTCTGGCGCGAGCCCGCCGTGTGCTCCAGCACGCCCCACGCGCACAGCAGGTCCAGCCCGTCGGCGAACGCGACGCGCTCGGCCCGCTCGCGGAAGTCGACCGCCACCGGTGGGTCGACGTCTGCGCCGGCGCGCTCCACCTCGCGTGCGAGGTCGGCGATCGCCGTCTGCGAGCCGCCGCGCTCCAGGGCCACGAGCG
>JBOGYU010000647.1:0-2524 GCA_050696935.1 Solirubrobacteraceae bacterium
CACCTACAGCGCGCTCGCCGCGGTCGGCCCTTCCAGCGGCGCGGTCGAGGCCGCAGTGGCGCTCCCGGCGGTCGGCCGCGTGGCCGTCGACCGCGGGCTGGCCTGGGTCGGCGGGGACGACTCCGGGACGGTGTCGGCGATCGACACGCGGACGCGCCGGCTCGTGCGCACCGTCGCCGTCGGCCTGTTCCCGACCGACATCGCGGCCGCCGCCGGCTCCGTGTGGGTGATCGATGCGGGGACCGGCCGGCTCGCGCGGATCGACGCGGCCTACGGCCGGATCCGCGAGACCGCGCGCGTGCTGGCGCCCTCCGGGGCCGACCGGTTCGAGCTCGAAACGACCGCGGTCGCCGTCGGCGCCGGCGGGGTCTGGATCACCGACGGATCCGAGCGGCTCGTGCGCGTCGACCCCGAGACCGCGGCGACGACCGCCGCGATCGAGACCGGCCAGCCGCTCGTGGGCGTGGCCGCCGGGGCCGGCGCCGTGTGGGCGATCAGCGGCGAGGCCGCGCAGGTTCTGCGGATCGACCCCGCGACCAACGCGGTGACCAACCGGATCGACATCGTCGACGACCCGCGGCTCGAGTCGCCGTTCCCGATCGCGGTCGCGGCCGCCGAGGGCGCCGTCTGGGTGCTGAACGGCAACACGGCGGCGGTGACGAGGATCGACCCGCGCAGCCTCGGCATTGTCACGACGGTGCGGATCGGCGTCGAGCGCGTGCCGGCGCAGATCGCCGCCGACGAGCGGGCCGCGTGGGTCGCCAACGGGGACGGGACGCTCACCCGCGTCGACGCCCTCAGCGACGAGGCGCGCACGTTCGAGGTCGGGCGTACGCTGCGGGACGTCGCCGTCGGCGGTGGCGCGGTGTGGGCGACCAACCGGCTGGCCGACTGCTGCGGGCAGGAGCAATGAGGCTCCTTCGGCTCATCGGCTGCCTCGCCGCGATCGCGCTGGCCGGTTGCGGCGGCGACGACGGGGGATCGGCCGCGCGCGCCGCCCTGCCGCCGCCGGCCTCGCTGGAGACCTGCTCGCGCGTCTTCTACGACGGCGAGCGAAGCGGTGACGAGCGCGCAGCGCGAGGCAGCGGGCGGCCCGACGTGCTGCTCGTCTCCGACTTCCCGCTGCAGGGCACGTACTCGAACGACGGCGTGCAGGCCACCCACGCCGTCCGGCTCGTTCTCGAGGAGCAGGGGTTCCGCGCCGGCGAGCACACGGTCGGCTACGTGTCCTGCGACGGCTCCACCGCCACCGACGCGATCTCGCCGGCGAAGTGCCGCCACAGCGCGCGCGCCTACAGGGACGCCCGCAGCGTCGTCGGCGTGATCGGCTCGATGTTCTCGAGCTGCATGATCCACCAGCTGCCGATCACGAACCGCGCCGGGCTGGCCGTCGCCGGGGCGAGCAACACATACGTCGGGCTCACGCGCGGCGGGCCCGGGATCGCGGATGACGAGCCGGAGCGGTACTACCCGACGGGCCGGCGCAACCTCGTGCGCCTGCCGGCGCCTGACGACATGCAGGGGAGGGCGCACAGCCTGCTCGCGAAGCAGGCCGGGATCGCCCGCGCGTTCGTCCTCCACGACGGGCTCGACGCCTACAGCCTCGGCTCGGCGATCGGCTTCCGCGACGCGGCGGAGCGGGCGGGCATCGAGGTCGTGGGCCTCGAGACGTGGGATCCGGAGGCCTCCAGATACGGCGGGCTCGCTCGGGAGGTCGCGCGCAGCGGCGCCGAGGCGGTGTTCCTGGGCGGCTACATCACGTCCAACGCCGGGCCGCTGATCAGGGCGCTGCGCGAGCGGCTCGGACCCGACGCGCGGCTGATGGCCACCGAGGCCATGCTGCCGGTGAACGCACTCGTGTCGCGCGCCGGAGACGCGGCCGAGGGCATGCTGATCACCCTCTCCCAACTCCCGAACGAGCGGCTCGAGGGCGCGGGCGCAGAGTTCCTCGCGCGCTTCCGCGAGCGGACGCACCAGGACCCGTGCTGCTACACGGTCCACGTCGCCGAGGCGACGCACGTGCTGCTGGACGCGATCTCGGCGACCGACGGCTCGCGCGAAGCTGTGACCGCCGCGCTCCCCGAGGTCACCGTGCGCGACGGGATCATCGGCAGCTTCGGCTTCGACGAGAACGGCGACGTCACGAACCCGCTCGTGAGCGTGTACCGGATCAGCGGCGGCGAGCAGGTCCTGTTCGACGTCCTGAACGCGCCCTGAGCAGGGCTTTTACCGCCGTTTACCGCGCTCAATGGCGCGCTCTTACCGGCCGGGCGCAGCGTTGCGGCACGAGGTCGCACCGGGCGGCCTCCGGACCACAGGAGTCGTCATGAGGTTCCACCGCATCAACCGCCCGCTCGCCGTCGCGCTCGCCGCCGGCGCCGTGATGGCGCCCTCCGCCGGCGCCCAGTACCAGGACCTGCGCTCGCCGGACACGCGCGACGCGGCCGAGCCGCCGCGCTTCTACCAGGACCTGCGCTCGCCCGACACGCGCGACGCGGCCGAGCCGCCGCGCGCCTTCCAGGAC
>JBOGYU010000648.1:0-2524 GCA_050696935.1 Solirubrobacteraceae bacterium
GACGTCGTGCTCGTCGACGGCCAGCTCGCCGGCGCGCGGCCGGCTGAGCTCGTGCGGCAACTCGCGACGGCCTCGCCGAGCTCGCGCGTCCTGCTCGTGGTCTCCTCAGCGAGCGGCCGGCGGCGCGAGCTGCTGGAGGCCGGCGCCGCCGGCACCCTGCACAAGGACATCGACGGCCGCGACCTCGCGGACGCGGTGCGCGCGGCGGCCGCCGGCACGGTCGTGACGTCCGGCCTGCGGGACGCCGGCGCCGTGGGCGCTCACGCCGCGCTGAGCACGCGCGAGCTGGAGATCTTGTCGCTGATCGCCGCGGGCCAGACGAACACGGAGATCGGCGAGGCGCTGTTCCTGGCCACGAAGACCGTCGAGCGCCAGGTCGCGACCATCGCCGCGAAGCTGGGCGCGCGCAACCGCGCCCACGCGGCGGCGATCGCGGTCGCCGAGCAGCTGGTGGACCTCGCCGGTCAGGCGAGCCCGTAGCAGCGGGCGGCGTTGCCGCCGAGGATCCGGCCGGCGCCGTCCGGCGCCACCCTGGGGACCAGCTCGAGGCCCGACTGGTCGGCCATGTCGAAGGGGGCGTCGGTGCCGAACAGCACGCGCTCCTCGCCGGCCAGCGCGATCAGGAAGGCGAGCGCCCGCTCGTCGAAGATCACGGTGTCGAACAGGAAGCTGTCGATGTAGGACGCCGGCTCGCGCCGCGCCACCTCGCGCGTTTCGGTGCGTGCGTGGTAGGCGTGCCCGAGCCTGCCGAGCTGGTAGGGGAACGAGCCGCCGCCGTGCACGAGCAGCACGCGCAGGTCCGGGTGGCGGTCGAGCACGCCGCCGACGATCAGGCGGCTCGCGGCGACGAACGTCTCGAGCGGGTTGCCGACCACGTTCGCCAGGTGGAAGCCGCGCAGCCCCGGCTCCGGCTCCGCCAGCATCATCGCGTACGGGTGCAGCATGACCGGGGCCCCGAGCTCGGCGGCCGCCGCGAAGAACGGGTCGAGCTCCGGCGCGTCGAGCGTCAGTGGCCCGGCGCTCGTCCCGACCTCGACGCCCCGCAGGCCGAGCTCGTGGTGGGCGCGGCGGAGCTCGGCGACCGCAGCCGCCGGGTCGTTGAGCGGGACGGTGGCCATGGCGGCGATGCGCCCGGCGCCCCGCTCGGCGTACGCGGCGGCCGCGTCGTTCATGACCCGGTGCGCATGGGCGGTCTCCTCCGGCTCGAGCTCGTAGAGGAACAGGGTCGGCACGACCGAGACCACGGCGGCGTCGATGCCGTCGCGGTCCATCTGCTCGACCTTCGCGGCCGCGTCGTGGAACAGCGGGAAGACCGGGTAGCGGAGCCCGTTCGCGTGCACGATCAGCGGATCGCGGCCCTCGCGTCGCTCGACCGACACCCCGGGCGGGCCGTCCGGCGACGCGAAGTACTCGACGATCTCGAGCGGGACGAAGTGGGTGTGGACGTCGACGACGCTCATCCGCGCTCCGGCGCCTCAACCTCCTCCAGTGTAGGCCTGGGCATCGCTCTCGGCATCGGCCTGGACCTGGTCGACGTCGGCGTACGCCTTGTCGACCACCGCCTGCACCTCGGGGGCGCCGATCAGCGTGTCGACGTCGACCTCCTCGTCGAGCGCGCCGCTCGCCAGCAGGACGTCCGCGGTGGTCTGCCAGCCCTCCGGGTCCAGCGACGTCGGCGGCTGCGACTCGTCGACGGGCCGCAGCAGCTCGACCGTGGCGGACAGGTACGGCTGCGTGAAGCGCTCGCGGTCGGTGCACTGCTCGGGCACCTCGTTGCAGGAGATCTCCAGCGCCGCCTCCTCGTTGGCGATCGCGAAGAAGGCGCCCTTCGCCCACGCCCGGATGATCCTGACCGCGGTGTCCTGGTTCTCGGGGTCGGAGAGCACCTCCTTGCTCGTCACCATGCAGTCGCCGGGCATCGGGTCGTACTTCTCCGGCGTGATGTCCTCGAGGTCCAGGCCGGCCGCCTCGAGCGTCGCGATGTCGGTGTATCCGCCGGCGAACGCGTCGACCTCGCCGTCCTGGATGGCCTTGACGACGGCCGCCCCCGCATCGCCGAGCGGGACGATCTCGACGTCCTCCTTCATGTCGTTCTCGATCAGGACCGAATCGACCATCGGCTCCTCGCCGCCGCCCCGCGTGGTGATGCCGAGCCGCTTGCCGCGCAGCTGCGTCACGTCCGAGATCGGGCTCCCGGCCGGGACGTTGATGCTGAAGATGTTCTTCTCGTGGTTACACGCCACGACCCGCAGGTCGGGGTCCTTGCCGAAGGCGATCACGTCGCTCGGCGCGCCGGCCCAGCCGAACTCGGAGTTGCCGGCGATGATCTGCTGCGTGACGAACCCCGAGCCCTCGGTCTCCTGGAGCTCGACGTTCAGGCCCTCCTCCTCGAAGTAGCCCTGGTCCTCGGCGACCAGCAGCGGCAGCCAGGCGATCGCCTTCGGGAACGACAGCAGCAGGGTGACGTCCTTCGTCGCCGCCGCTCCGCCCGAGTCGCCGCCCGCGGGGGCCTGCTCCTCGTCGT
>JBOGYU010000649.1:0-2523 GCA_050696935.1 Solirubrobacteraceae bacterium
CTCCGCGGCCGGGCGCTCGCTCGTTCGCGGCCGCGGCCGGCGCCGCCGCCGTCGTGGTCGCCGGGCTGACGGGGTGGCTGGTGGGTGGCGCGAGCGACCCGGCTCCACGGCCTTCAGAGCCCGCGGCCCTCACGACGCTCGGGCCGGCGACCTTCGCGGTCCCGCCCTCGTGGACGCCGGCGCGTAAGCGCAGGCCCGTCGGCGTGCGGAGCTTCGCCACGGCGCCGGGCCTCCCGGCCCGCGCGCTGATCTCGTTCGCGCCAGCGACGGGCCGCTCCCTCGTGCCGCCCGGCCTGCTCGCCGGCCTCGAAGGCGACCTCGGGCGCCCGCGCCGCGACCGGCTCGCAGGCCTGGCCGCGTGGACCTACGGGCCGATCCAGTCGAAGCGGACGCTGATCCAGATGACGATCGTGCCCACCGCCGCCGGGGTCCTGGGCGTCGCCTGCACCGCACCGATGGAGACCTGGAACGTCGCGAGCGGGTGCGGCGCGGACGTCCGGGCGCTGAGCTTCGACGGCACGCGGCCGCTGAAGCCGGCGGCCGACGTGGCCTTCCGGCTGCGGCTCCGCCCGGTGATGGGCAAGCTCGACACCCGGCGCGTGCGCGGCCGTGCGGCCCTGCGGCGCAAGGCCTCGCGCCCCGCCGCGGCCCGCCGGCTGGCGCGCGCACACGCCCGGGCCGCGTCCACGCTCGCCCCGCTCGCTCCCTCGGGCGCACCCGCCAGGCTCGTCGGCGCCCTGCGACGCGACGCGCGCGCGTATCGCAGGTTCGGCCACGCCACCCGCGGCCGCCCGTCACGGGCCGGCGCCCGCTCCCGAGCCCGCGTTGTCGCCGCCGAGCGGGCGCTGCGCCGGGCCATGGCGCGGCTGCGCGGGCATTGAAGAGGGGCACGGACCGGCGCGGCCGTCTACTGTCCTGGATAGGGGGGTCTATATCCCCTCCAGGCAGGACGGTACCTCCGCCCTCCCTCCTTACAAGCGCAGTTCGCCGAGCCCGCTACACCGCCCGCCGACCAGAGAACGCCCGCCCGAGCGTCACCTCGTCGGCGTACTCGAGATCCCCGCCCACCGGGAGCCCGGACGCCAGGCGGGTGACGGTGACGTCGGGGGCGCGCTCGTGCAGCGCGGCGGCGATGTGCAGGGCGGTCGCCTCTCCCGTGGTGGTCTGGTTGGTGGCCAGGATGACTTCGCCGACGCCGGACTCGACCCGCGCGTAGAGCTGCGCGAGCTTGAGATCCTCCGGCTCGACGCCGTCGATCGGCGACAGCGCCCCGCCGAGGACGTGGTAGCGGCCGCGATACTCGTGCGTGCGCTCGATCGGGATCACGTCGCCCGGCTCCTCGACCACGCAGATCAGGCTGCCGTCGCGCCGCTCGTCGAGGCACACCGCGCACCGCGGCCCCTCGGCCAGGTTGAAGCAGACCTCGCACGGTGTAATCCGCTCCTTGACGTCCCGGATCGCCGCGGCGAGCGCGGCGGCGTCCTCGCCCGACGCGCGGAGGATGTGGAACGCGAGCCGCTGCGCGGTCCGCTGGCCGACGCCGGGGAGCTTCGCGAGCTCGGTGACGAGGCGCTGGAGCGGCGGTGCGAGCAACTCAGCGCTTCTTGCGGCGCGCGGCGCGGTTCGGGGGGCCGCCCCCCGGCGTCCCGCCGCCGCCGAGGCCGCCCATCCCGCCCATGCCCAGCGCGTCGAGGGCGCTCATCGGGTCGAACCCGCCCGCGGCGCCGCCGAGCTTGGACTCCTGGAGCTCCTGCGCCGAGCGGACCGCCTCGTTGACCGCGGCCACGACCATGTCCTGGAGCATCTCGACGTCGTCCGGATCCACCGCGTCGGGATCGATCGCGATCGAGTCCAGCCGCATGTCACCCGTCATGACGACCTTCACCATCCCGCCGCCCGCGCTCGCCTCGACCTTCTCCTTCTTGAGCGACTCCTGGGCCTCCTGCTGCGCGGCCATCATCTCCTGCGCCTGCTGGAGCATCTTTCCGAGGTTCGGGGGCTGGGGCATCAGGACTCCTCCGTGGGCAGCTCTTCGGCGCCGAACTCCTGCTTGAAGCGCTCGACCAGCTCGTCGTCGCTGAGCGGGGCGCCGGCCGGCTCGACCTGGTCGTCGGAATGCAGCTCGTGGGCCAGGCGCAGCGACGCGCCCGTCACGGCCCGGATGGACTGCGCGATCAGCTCCCGCTTGGCGGGATCCTCCACCTGGCGCTTGGAGAACGCCGCCGACTCCGGCCACGCGAGCGTCAGGCCGTCGCCCCCCAGCGCGAGCGGCCGGGCCTGGCGCAGGAGCGCCGCCAGCCGGGGCGACTCGCCCTCCAGGCTCTCCAGCACCGCCGGCCACAGCTCGGCGAAGGCGGCCAGCGAGAGCTCGAGCGCCGGCTCGCCCGCCGGGGCGTCCGGCTCGACGACCGCGACGGCGGTGACCTCCGCGCCCGGAGCGACCTGCTCGCGCACCGCGGCGGCGGCCTCGTCGGCCATCGCCTGAGCGCCCGGCGCGCCGCCCTCCGGCGCGCCCGGCAGCGT
>JBOGYU010000650.1:0-2520 GCA_050696935.1 Solirubrobacteraceae bacterium
GGCCTCGTTCGACCTCGCGCCCAAGCGCGCGATCGCGCTCCGCCGGTGCGCCGCGGCCGCCGCCCGCGACCGGCTCGAGGAGCGCCGGCTGCTGGCGATCCCGGAGATCGGGCGCTGGACCGTGGAGATGCTCGCCCTCCACGGCCAGGGGAGGATGGACGCGCTGCCGGCCGGCGACCTCGGCTACCTCAAGCTCGTCGGCCGCCTCGCCACCGGCAACCTGCGGGCGCGCGCCGACGAGGCCGAGGTGCGCGGCTTCTTCGCCCGCTACGGGTCCTGGCAGGGCCTCGCGGGCGAATACCTGCGGCTCGCCGCCTCCACCGGCCTCATCCCAGACCGGATACGCCCGGATCCAGGCCCTCGCCGGGCAGGAACTCATTGGTCAGCGGCGCGCGCCCGCCCGGCGGCTGCTTGAGCAGCCCACTCTCGCGCATCCACTTCTCGTACGCGGCCCACTCCTCCGGATCCTGGAAGCCGAACGGCCGGTCGCCGTCCCCGGGGAAGAAGGAGTCGAGCGTCGCGCGCACCACGGCCGTCTGCAGCCCGCGGTCGAGCCCGTCGTCGGCCTCCAGCAGCGCGTCCACGCCGACGTCCGGCTCCTTGCGTAGCCGCTCGTGGCCGCGCGCGGTCGCCTGCAGGAAGCGCCGCAGCCGCGAGGCGCCGTCCTCGTCGAGCGCCTCGCGGCGCGCGACGAACACGAGCTCGTCGTAGGCCGGCACGCCGAGGTCCTCCATCCGCAGGATCTGCGGCGACCGCTTGCGCCGCTGCAGGTCCACGCCCTCGTAGTTCCAGAACGAGCCCAGCGTGGCGTCGACCCGGCCGGACAGCATCGCCGGCGTGAGGTTGAAGCCGACGTTGACCTCGCGGACCGACTCCGGGTCCACCCCCGCCCGCTCGAGGATCGTGCGCAGGTACGCCGACTGGTACGGGATGCCGGCGGTGCCGACGCGCTTGCCACGCAGCTGCTCGGGGCTGGTGATCGCGTCGCGCCCGACGGACATCAGCGACGTCAGCGGCTCCTGCACGAGCGCGCCGACCGCCACCACGTCCGCGCCCTTGTCCCGCGCCAGCAGCACCTCCGGCTCGTAGGAGATCGCCACGTCGGCGCGGCCCGCCTGCAGCAGCTTCAGAGGCGCCGACGGGTCCGGCGGCGGCTGGATCTTCACCTCCAGGCCCGCCTTCTCATACTCGCCGCTCGCCTGCGCCGCGTAGATGCCGGCGTGGTCGGCGTTGGGGAAGTAGTCGAGCATCACGGTGAAGGGCTCGCTCTGCGGGGAGCCGGCGCCGGTCGGCTCGGACTTCTCGCCGCAGCCGGCGAGCGCGAGGGCGAGGATCAGGGCGGCGGCAAGGGGGCGGGTCATGGTCCTCCGGGAGTGGTTCGGGGCGTCCAGTCGACGGCGCGGCGCTCGAGCAGCGCGAACGCGCCGTAGAGCGCGACGGCGAGCAGGAACAGCAGCAGGGTGGCGGCGAAGGCCCGCGGGGTCTCGAGCTGCCCGTTGGCGGTCAGCAGGGCGTGGCCCAGGCCCGACTCGGCGCCGGACCACTCGGCGAACACCGCCCCGATCACCGCCACCGCGGCGGCGATCTTCATGCCGGTGAACGCCGCGGGCAGCGCGCTGGGGGCCTCGAGCATCCGCAGCGTCTGCCACCGCGTCGCGTCGAGCGAGCGCAGCAGCTTGCGCGCGTCGGGGTCGGTGTCGCGCAGGCCGTCGTAGAGGTTGATGGCGATCGGGAAGAAGCACACGAGCGCGACGAGGAGCACCTTGGGAGCGAGCCCGAAGCCGAGCACGAGCACCACGAGCGGCGCGATCACGGGCACCGGCACGGCCTGCGAGCCGATCACCAGCGGCCGCAGCGCCCGCCGGGCGGGCTCGGAGACGTGCATGGCGACCCCGAGCGCGGCCCCGGCGGCGATCGCCGCGGCGAGGCCGAGCAGCACCTCGCCGGTCGTGACCACGAGGTCGTCGGCGAGCAGCCCGCGGTCGGTCCACAGGGCCTCCGCCGCCTGCGTGGGCGCGGGGAGCAGCAGGTCGTCCACCGCGCCGAGGCGCACGATCCCCTCCCACACGGCGAGGAGGACGGCGACGATCAGCGCGGCGGCCATCAGGCGGGGCCTCCGGCGAGGTCGTCGCCGCGGGTGAGGTCGTCGAGGCCGAGCGCCACCAGCGCGCGTTCGCGCAGCTCCACCACCGCGAGGTCGGTCCGGTGCCGCGGCCGCTCCAGCGGAACCTCGAGGGTCGCCACCACCCGCCCCGGCCGCGGCGAGAGGAGCACGATCCGGTCGGCCAGCAGGGCGGCCTCCTCGACGTCGTGCGTCACGAGCAGGACCGTCCGCGGCTCGCGCCGCAGAGCCTCCGCCAGCCACGCCTGCATCTGCCCGCGGGTGAGCGCGTCGAGCGCCCCGAACGGCTCGTCGAGGCACAGGACCGGCCGCCCGGCGAGCAGCGTCCGCAGGAACGCGACCCGCTGGCGCATGCCGCCGGACAGCTCGCGCGGCCGGGCGCGCTCGAACCCCTCGAG
>JBOGYU010000651.1:0-2517 GCA_050696935.1 Solirubrobacteraceae bacterium
TCGTCCGCCCGTGCCGCGGCGGCGCTCGCCGCGGCCTCGTCCGCCCGAGCCGCGGCGGCGCAGATGGCGAGGATGACCAGAACGAGGATCGGCCACGCCGCCACCGCGAGGACCAGCATCGTCACAGCCATGGTGTGTACCCGTTCCTGCGATCCTGACGCGATGACAGTACGGCGCGGCTTCGCCAGCGACAACCACGCCGGCGTGCATCCCGAGATCATGGCGGCGATCGCGGCCGCCAACGACGGGCACGCGCCCGCCTACGGCGCCGACGCATGGACGGCCCGCGCGGGCGAGCGCTTCCGCGAGCACTTCGGCCCCGCAGCGCGCGCGTTCCCGGTGTTCAACGGGACGGCCGCGAACGTGCTCGCGATCGAGGCCCTCACCGAGCCGTGGGAGGCGGTCGTGTGCGCGCGCACGGCGCACCTGCACGTGGACGAGTGCGGCGCCCCCGAGCGCGCGGGGCGCAAGCTGCTCGTCGCAGACGCGCCGGACGGCCGGCTGACGCCCGAGCTGGTGGCGCCGCTGCGCGTCCGGATCGGCGACGAGCACGCGGTCCAGCCGCGCGTGGTCTCGATCGCCCAGAGCACCGAGGCGGGGACGGTCTACACGCCGGAGGCCGTCGCCGCGTTCGCGGACTGGGCCCACGCGCACGACATGCTGCTGCACGTCGACGGCGCGCGGCTGTGCAACGCGGCGGCGGCGCTCGGGCTCCCGCTGCGCGCGCTCACCACCGACGCGGGGGTGGACGCGGTGTCCTTCGGCGGCACGAAGAACGGCCTGCTGGCGGGGGAGGCCGTGGTGCTGCTGCGCGAGGAAGCGGGCGAGGGGTTCGCCTTCCGCCGCAAGCAGGCGATGCAGCTCGCGTCCAAGATGCGCTTCATCGCCGCCCAGCTCGACGCCCTGCTCGCCGGCGACCTGTGGCTCCGCCTGGCCTCGCACGCCAACGCCATGGCGCGGCGCCTCGCGACCGCGGTGGAGGGCGTCGGCGGCGTCCGGATCACCCAGCCGGTCGAGGCGAACGCCGTCTTCGCGGTGCTCGACCCGGCGGCGACCGAGCGCCTCCAGCGCGACTGGCCGTTCCACGTCTGGGACGAGGCGACCGGCGAGGTGCGCTGGATGACGGCGTGGGACACGCCGCCGGAGGACGTCGACGAGTTCGCCGGCGCCCTCCGCTCGGTCAGCCGATCCGCACGGCGGCGCCGGTGACGTCGATCTGCGGGCGGTCGGCGTGGATGTCCACGCGCAGGAGGCCCGGCCGGCCCATGTCCTCTCCCTGGACGATCGTGACGCTCGCCGGCGGGCGGATGAGGCCGAGCTCGCGCAGATAGGCGCCGAAGGCGGCGGCCGCGGCCCCCGTGGCCGGATCCTCGACCACGCCGCCGACCGGGAACGGGTTGCGGGAGTGGAACCGCAGCTCGGCCTCGCGCCACACGAGCTGGACCGTCGTCCAGTCGCGAGCCCGCATGAGGGCGCCCAGCCGGTCGAAGTCGTAGTCGAGCGCGGCGAGCCGCTCGCGCGTGGCGGCCGCGAGCACGAGGTGGTGGGCGCCGGCGAAGCCCACGCGTGGCGGGAGCGCGTCGTCGAGCTCCGCGGGCGACCACCCCAGAGCGGCGAGCACCTCGGCGAGGTCGCCGGGCTCGACCTCCTCCACGCGCGGCTCGACGCTGGTCAGCGTGGCGGAGAGCGTCCCGCCCCCGTCCCGCGCCGTGATCACCGGCACCGGGCCGCCGACGGTGCGCAGGAGCACGCGGCCGGGCCCGTCGCGCTCGGCCAGCGCGACCGCGGTCGCCACCGTCGCGTGGCCGCAGAACGGCACCTCGGCCAGCGGGCTGAAGTAGCGGATGTCGTAGCCCTCGCCGTCCCGGCCGACGAGGAAGGCCGTCTCGCTGTAGCCCACCTCGGCCGCGATCGCCAGCATCCGCTCGGCGTCCAGGCCGGCCGCGTCGAGCACCACGCCGGCCGGGTTGCCGCCCGCCGGGTCGTCGGAGAACGCGGTGTAGCGCAGGACCTCGGCCATCGCCCCAGCTTAGGGGGGACAGTCCCCTTGCGGTTGGCGGGCCCACGGCTTGTGCGCGGCCGCGGCGCGCTGGTAGCGTGGACGCGGCGCCCATGGGTAGACCTGGCGCCGGGCGCACCGTGGCGGAACGCGAGCACACCAGGGGGGACCCCGGCGGGGCTGAGCCGGACATACCGCGGCTCGCGCTGGAGCACACGCTCGACCTGGTCAGCATGCTGGACCTGCAGGGGCGAGTCGTCTATGCCTCGCCGTCGCACACGCGGGTGCTCGGCTACACCCCCGCCGAGCTGGTCGGCATGAACCCGCTCGACCTGGTCGACCCCCGCGACCGCCACATCGCAGCCGCGGCGATCGGCGCGGAGGGCGGCCTCGCCGAACCGGTGCGCATGCGCCACCGGGACGGGCGCCTGCTCATCGTCGAGGGCCGGATCACCGCTATCCCGGGGGAGGGCGGCGCCCCCCGCCTGCTACTCGCCGTCTCGCGCGACGTCACGGCG
>JBOGYU010000652.1:0-2515 GCA_050696935.1 Solirubrobacteraceae bacterium
GCTTCAGGCCGTCGGCCTGGCCGACCGGGCCGGCTTTCGCCCGAGCAAGCTCTCCGGGGGCCAGCGCCAGCGGGTCGCCATCGCCCGTGCGCTGGTCGGCCAGCCCGCGATCCTCCTCGCCGACGAGCCGACCGGCAACCTCGACAGCGCCTCCGGCGCGGCGATCCTCCAGCTGCTGGAAGACCTCAACGCCGGCGGTGCGACGATCCTCGTGATCACCCACGATCGCGACCTCGCGGCGAGAATGCCGCGCCAGGTCGAGGTCCTCGACGGGCGCATCGTCCGCGACGACGCCGCCGTGGGGGTGCCGTCATGAGCGCGCCCGCTCCCACCAAGCTGCGTCCGGCGGACCTCGCCCGGGTGGCGAGCGTCGGCCTGCGCACCCGGCGGCTGCGCGCGGCGCTGTCCGCGCTCGGTATCGCGATCGGCGTCGCCGCGATCGTCGCCGTGCTCGGCCTCTCGTCCTCTTCCCAGGCGGGGCTGCTGGCCGAGATCGACCGGCTCGGAACGAACCTGCTCACCGCCCACAGCGGCCAGGACCTCACCGGTCAAGAGGCGGAGCTGCCGCTGGACGCGCCGGCGATGATCGGGCGGATGGACGCCGTCGAGAGCGTGGCCCACACGGGCGCGCTCGACGCATCCGTCTACCGCAGCCCGCTGATCCCGAGCGTGGAGACGAACGCGCTCCAGGTCCAGGCCGCGAGCCTGAACCTGCTCGACGTGATCGCCACCGGCGTCGCGGAGGGCAAGGGCCTGAACGCGGCCACCGCGACGCAGCCCGTCGCGGTGCTCGGCGCGGTGGCCGCGCTGCGCCTGGGCTTCGACCGCGTCCACGAGAGCTCGCGGATCTGGCTCGGCGACCAGTGGTTCTACCTGGCCGGCATCCTCGAGCCGTCGGTGCTCGCGCCGGACATCGACACCAGCGTGCTGATCGGGTACCCCGCCGCCGGGCGCCATCTCGACTACGTGAGCGTCGACCGCGGCGAGGCGACCACCGGGCCGCCGAGCACGATCTACGTCCGCGCGCAGACCAGCGAGGTCAACGCGGTGCAGTCCGTACTCGCGCAGACCGCCAACCCGGAGGCGCCCAACGAGGTCGACGTCAGCCAGCCATCGGACGCCCTCACGGCCCGGGCCGCCGCCCAGAGCGCGCTCGACAGCCTCTTCCTCGGGCTCGGCGCCGTCGCGCTGCTCGTCGGCGCGGTCGGCGTCGCGAACATCATGATCATCTCCGTCCTCGAACGCCGCTCGGAGATCGGGCTGCGCCGCGCGCTCGGCGCCACGCGGGCGCAGATCCGCACGCAGTTCCTCGCCGAGGCGATCATGCTCGCGCTGCTCGGCGGAGCCGCCGGCGTCCTCGCCGGCGCGCTGGCCACCGTCGTCTACGCCTCGACGAGGGACTGGCAGGCCGTCATCCCCGCCGAAGCGTGGGCGGGCGGCATCGGCGCAGCGATCGCGATCGGCGCCGTCGCCGGCCTGCTGCCCGCGCTGCGCGCCGCCCGCATGTCACCGACCGACGCGCTCCGGACCGTATGACACCCGGCCGCCGTCCGCCGCGGGCTCGATGGCGAAGTTCCGATTGAAGACGTCGTCCGGGTCGTAGAGCGCCTTCAAGTGGCGGAGCCGCGTGAGCGTCTCTCCGGGGAAGGCGTCGTGGAGACGCTCGGGCGCTGGTCGGCGTCGAAGCTGATGTACAGGCCGTCGGTGTGCGGGTGGACCTCCGCGTCCCAGCGCTCGCTCAGGCCGCTGACGGTGACGCCGACGGCGCTGACGGCGAAGTTCTGGGTCCGGTGCGCGTACGCGGTGGCATCCGGCGGCATGTCGTTGATGATCGCGGGATAGGGGGCGAGCTGAGCCTGCTGGTCGACCAACGGCCCGATGTCGAGGAGCGGCAGGAGCGCCTCGGTGGCACTGGCATCGAAGGCCATCGCCGAGAAGACGACGTTGCCGACCTCGTGGGCCTCGAGCTCGAAGGCGGTCACGATGCCGAAGTTGCCGCCCGCGCCGCGGATCGCCCACAGGAGATCCGCGTGGTCGTCGGCGTCGGCGCGAACGAACGTGCCGTCCGGTGTGCGGGGATCGGAGATGGCCGGGCGCGGGGCGCCACTCTGGTTCGGCAGCGATGCCGGCTCTGTCGTCAGCCATACGCGGTGTGAGCCGTCGGCGTTCATCACGAACACGTCGCCGTGACACAGCGCGGTAGCTCGTGAAGGCGATCGAGCTTGTCGGCTTGCAGAACCGCGCTTGAGCGGGTTCGCCGGTTAGCAACGCTCGCCTGGGTGACCTTCTGAAAACCCTTGGGGCCGGTCGGCCCGGCGCGGGCGTCAGCCCGGCTGGATGTTCTTGTTGTGGTGGAAGGCGTTGTCAGGGTCGTACTTGGCCTTGACCTCGGCGAGTCGCCGGTAGATCTGATCGCCGTAGGCCTCTCGAACCCGGCTGGAGTCGTCGTCGGAATCAAGGAAGTTGACGTAGACGCCGCCAGCGCGGTGCGGTTGGAGGGCTTGGAGGAACCGCC
>JBOGYU010000653.1:0-2511 GCA_050696935.1 Solirubrobacteraceae bacterium
ATCCCACCCTCATCGACATCGATTCCGAGACATCCGGCGCGACCGAACGCAAGGTGTCGCTTCGGCTCCGCCGCCATCTCGTCGCCAAGGGCCGCGTGACCGCGGGGCCGGGCGCAGCGGGGTGCGTGGAAGGCGCCACGGTCAAGATCCTCCGCTGGGGCCACAAGATCAAGAAGACGACCACCGACTTCGAGGGTCGCTACAAGGTCCGGATCAAGGACCGGCGGGGCAAGTATCGGGCAAAGGCGCCCCGGTTTGAGCGGGGCGCAACCCTGGAGTGCGCCGCGGCCCGCTCGCCCGCGCGCCGCCACTCACACTAGAACCCCTCGCCGAGTGCTGATCGTGAGAGCACCTCTCAGGTGCCGTGGTGAGCAGTCGGCGCCCGGAGGCTCAGGTGAGGGCGGCGGCGACGAGGGCGCGCAGGCGCTCGTCGTCCTCGTCGAACACCGTGCGGAGATCGAGGAGGAGCACGTCGTCCTCGATGCGGCCGATGACCGGCTTCTCTCCGGCCCTCAGGGCGCGCTCGATCGCGGCCGCGCTCTTCTCGGGATGGACGACCGCGACCGCCCACGACGACACCTGTCCGCCCGGAAGCGACCCACCGCCGGTGACCGCGGCCGACGCCGACCGGCGCGGGCAGCTCGGCGAGCGCGCCGTCCAGGTCGGCGCCCTGCACGAGCGCGACTGCCGCCCCGGCGCGCTCGCTCACCAGGTGCGCGCGCCCGGTGCGCGCCAGCGCCTCCTCGAGCTCGTGCTTGACGACCGCGGGGTCGCCGGCGGCCACCAGCACCCGGGCCGGCTCGGAGAAGTCCAGGTCGAAGGCGGCGGCGCGCGCGCTCAGCGAGGCGACATCGGCGCCCGGCTGCAGCGCCTCGTCGAGCAGCGCGCCGCGGACGGCGAGCTCCTGCTCGCGCGCGACCTCCTTCAGCCGCTCCATGGCGACGAGCAGCGGCGCGGTCATCTCGGCGGCGCGCTTGGCGAGCGTGCCGGCGAACCCGGCGCGGCGGCTCGCCAGCACCAGCCAGCGCGGCGGCTCCCCCGGGCCCGACGCCAGCGGGGTGGCGACGGCGTGCCAGCCCTCGGCCTCGAGCTCGTGGGCCGCGGGCGGGCGGCCGTCGATTGCCTGCCACAGCGCCTCGACCGGCGCCCCGCCCCGGCTCAGCTCCACCCGCCCGCCGGCCGCGAGCACCGCGACGCCGGCGTCCATGAAGCGCGCGAGCCGCTCCACCACGGCGCGCTCGGGCTCGGGGTCGCGCAGCGCGTCGACGACGAACCGCTGGAGCGAGGAGAGGCGGCGGAACAGCGGCGCCTCGCCGGCGAGGATCGCGGCGTCGACGAACCGCACGACCTCCCGGAACGGCGTCGAGAAGGGGACGGCGAGTATCGGGTAGCCGCGCGCCTCGCCCTCCGCCAGCAGCGCCTCTGGCAGCTCGTCGAACACGGGCCCGACGCCGAAGGCGAGCGCGGCGAGGCCGGCCTCGTCGCACTCGGAGACCAGCGCCCGCAGGTCGTCGTCCGAGCAGCCCTCGAGCCGCACGCCCGCGGTCAGCAGCACCCACTGCTCGGCGATCCAGCGCGCCGGCTCCTCCACCTCGACGACCGCGGCGCCGAGCACCGGGCGGTCGCCCGCCTCGCCGGTGCGCAGCTCGAGCCCGAGCGACTCCTCGGCGAGGAGGTCTCCCAGCGTCAGCGGCGTGCGCACCGTGGCGCGAGTCTACGCCAGGTCCATCATGAGCCGGGCGGCGAAGCGCTCGTGCAGCGCCAGGAGCTCGCCGGCACGCTCTAGATCGGCGTCATCCATCTCCGCGTGGTGGAACATCACGCCGACCGGGCCGCCGGCGGCGATCGCCGTCGCAAGCCGCTCCCCCGCCTCGATCGGGGCGAGACGCGCGAAGTCCACGTGCACGGGCAGCTCGCGCAGGCCGGTCACGCCGAGCGGCTCGGCGCGAGGTCGTGCACCTGCCCGCGCTCGACGCGGTGCTGTGGAGGTTCCCGAACGACCGCCGGCTCGCGACGCTGCCGCTGCTCGCCGGCCGCTCGGGGACGCTCGACCGGCTGGTCGGCCGGCGCGGGACCACGCCCCGGCTCGTGGCCTACTGCGCCGAGCGGTCGGCGACCGCCGAGTGCGTCCACGAGTCCGGCCGCGTGCTCGCCTACGCGAAGGTCCACGCCGGCGAGGGTGCCGAGCGCGAGCGCCGGGGGCTGGAGCGGGTCGCGGCCGCGGTCGGGCCGGACGACCCGCACCTGCACGTGCCGCGCTTGGTCGCCGCCGCCGACGGGGCGCTGGTCGTGGAGGCCGTCGATGGGCGCCGGCTCGACACGCTGGACGTGTCCGAGCTCCCGGCCGCCGTCGAGCGCCTCGGCGCCGCGCTGGCCACGCTGCACGAGCGCGCCACCGTGCCGGAGCGCCGGTTCGAGCGCCTCGACGTCCACCGCCTGGCCAAGGCGGTCGGCGTGATCTCCCGAGCGCGCCCCGACGCCGGCTCCGCCGCGGCGGAGCTGCTCGCGTGG
>JBOGYU010000654.1:0-2510 GCA_050696935.1 Solirubrobacteraceae bacterium
GACGAGCGTCGGGGCAGCTGCGAGGGGCGCACGGGCGACGTCGGGCGGGGCGGGCGCGCGCGGGATGGTGTGCCGAGCCAGGCGGATATGCCCGATCCGCGGCGACGGCAGCTGCCAGAGCGTCGCCGCCTCGGCGGCCGAGACGACCCCGTTGCGCCATGACGGGATCGCCTCCGGGCGCGCGAGCGCGACTCGGCGGCGGTGCAGCCCTCGGGTGAAGCTGGTGTTGCGCTGGCGCAGCATGTTCTCCTGGCGGCGCCCGGCGATCGCGCCCGCCACCATGCGACAGGCGGCGTGGTCGCGGGACACGATGCGCGCCTCGAACCAGAACAGCAGCTGGTTCTGCGCGTCGAGCGCGGCGCGCATCTCAGCCTGGGCGAGCGGCGAGGCGGCGCCCAGCGGGCTCCTCGTGTCACGGCGGCCGGCCCGGCGCTCGCGGCGGAGGTAGAGCCAGCGCGCCATGCGCTCGAACGCCGGGAAGATCGGCGTCAGCACCTTCTGGACGGTCATGGGGTGTCCGCAGGCCGCCATCGCCGCCATCTCGGACTCAATCACCGGCTGGTCGAACTCCCTGGTGTCGGTCTTGACGGTGGCGGTGAAGGAGCGGCGCTTGCGGAGCCGGACGATCGCGTGGCGCCAGTTGATGTCGAGCTCGAGCCGCTCGAAGCGGCGGGTGAACCCGTGCCCGATCCGGCTGTGCGGATAGGTGGCGGCGAGCCGTCCGTCGAGCGCCGCGACGAACTGCTCGGGGCAGACGATCGTCATCGTCATCTCGGGACCGCCGTCGGTCGGCTGCGCGTGCTCCTCAAGCGCGAGGTAGGGCTGGCCGAAGAGCAGCCGGCGGTGCAGGCGCTGGTGCAGCTGCTGATGCCAGTCCTGAAACAGCGCGAGCACCTGCTCGGGCGTGGCGTCGTCCGTGCGGTACGGCGCGATCGCGTAGCGCCGGTAGCGCCACCTGCGGCGTCCGATCAGCCGCACGGCCGTGAGCACGGCAGCGACGAGCAGCGCGGCCAGCGCGACGAGCGCCGCGACGCGGGCGACGTCCGTGACGGTGAGCAGAAGGGCCTGCTTGAGCGAAGTGAGCGCGGCGTGCGGATCTCGATGGCCGTGCCGATCGGCAGCCACTTGCCGCAGGCCGCCGCCCGACAGCCAACGCACGAGGACGACGAGCAGTGCCGCGCCGAGCGGGCCGACCAGCCACCAGCGGATCGGCGGCCGCGGGGCGGCGGAGGGAGGGGTGGCGGGCGGTCGCGGCGGCTGGGACGGAAACGAGCTCACGAGAGGCGGAGAGCCCGACGCGGGCTCACGGATCACGTTGCCGGCGGACCGACCGAGGCCCCCGGGGAGTTTGCGAACGGGGGCCGCCGTTACAACCGGCGTGGTGGCCGTCACCACCGATCACGCGTCCGACGACTTCGCCAGCCAGGTCCGAATCCGCCGGGTGCGGTTTCGCTCGCAGGACGACCGCTTCGCGATCCTTGAGACGGAAGCCGACGGCAGCGTCGTGATGCTGCGCCTGCGCGACATCCCGCTCGCCGTGGAGGCCGACGACGTGCTGGACGTGAGCGGCCGCTGGCAGACCCACCCCACGCACGGACGCCAGGTCGTCGTGCGCTCCGCGCGTCCATCGACCCCCCGGGGCCGGCGTGCCGCATTGTCATTTCTCGGCTCGATCGACGGCATCGGGCCTGGCCGCGCGCAGAAGCTCATGGCGCTGCTCGGCGCCGATCTGTTCGTCGCGGTCGACGCGGACCCGGAGGGATGCTTCCTGGCCCTGCCCGGGATCGGCGCGAAGACGGCCCGCCGCGCGGCCGAGTCGTGGCGCGCCCGGCGCGGCCTGCGCGAGCTACACCTTCTGTTGGCGGAGCACGGGCTCGCCCGGCTCGCGACCCGGCTCGACAGGCACTACGGCGGGGCCAGCACCGCCGAGGCCGCGATCCGCGCCGATCCCTACCGACTCACCGAGCTGCACGGGGTCGGGTTCATCACCGCCGACAAGATCGCCAGCTCGGTCGGCGTCGACCCGGGCTCGCCCCGGCGCGCCCACGCCGCGATCGTCCACCTGCTCAGGGAGGCGGACTGCGACGGCCACAGCTTCCTTCCCTGGTCCGGTCGCGCCGGCCTCGCCGCGCGGGCCGAGGCGCTACTCGGCTCCCCGTGTCCACGCGACCGCGCGCTCGAACTCGCCCGCGACGGCATCGTTCGCCTCGAGCCGCTCGCGGACGGCCGCACCGCGGTCTATCGCGCCGCCACGCACCGCCGCGAGCGCCGGGTGGCGCGTCGTCTGCGCGAACTCGCCGGTGCGCCCATCAACCCGGACGGGGCGCGCGCCGGCGCCCGGCAGCTTCCCGGGGAGCTCACCGAGCAACAGCAGCAAGCAGTGCGCAGCGCGCTCCGGAACGGGCTGTCGGTCGTCACCGGAGGGCCCGGAACCGGCGCAAGAGCACGCTCATCCGCGCGCTGTTGACAGCCGCCCGAACGGAGAACCTCCGCGTCGCGCTGTGCGCGCC
>JBOGYU010000655.1:0-2505 GCA_050696935.1 Solirubrobacteraceae bacterium
TCGGCTCGCCGACCCGCGAGCCGCTTCCGCCCGAGGAGGTGATCGGGATGATCCGCGGCTACCTCACCTCGCTTCCGCCGAGCCGGTTCCCGAACACCGTCGAGCTCGTGGACGAGCTGATGGCGGGCGGTCCGGATGAGCGCTTCGAGTTCGGCCTCGACGTCCTGGTCCGCGGCCTCGCCGCGCAGGCAGGCTGACCGTCTCCCCCGACCGCCGTGCTCGCGGGTAGGCTCGGCAGGTGGCGTTCGACGAGCACCTCGCCCAGCGCGTGCGCGCGCTTCTGGATGCGCGACCGGACGTCGACGACCGCCGGATGTTCGGCGGGATCGGCTTCCTGATCGCGGGGAACATGTGCTGTGGCGTGCACGGCGACGACCTGATCGTGCGCGTCGATCCCGGCGATTGCGCGGAGCTGATGGAGCGCGAGACGGGAGCCCGGCCGTTCGACATGACCGGTCGCCCGATGCGCGGATGGCTGTTCGTCGCCGCCGACGCCACCGCCGAGGATCCGGACCTCGAGCGCTGGGTGCGCCGGGCCGAGGCCTTCGCGTCGGCCCTGCCGCCGAAGTGACCGCCGTAGGGTGGGGCCGTGGCGCGCGACCTGTCCGGGGCGGTCGTGGTGTCACCGGCGCGTCGTCAGCGCCTACGTCCACGCCCGGGAGGATTGCCCAGGCGGCCGGCGAAGCGGAGCGCATGCGGGGCGTCTTCGCGCTCTACCTGACGCTGATCGTCGCCGGCGTCGCGTTCTACGCCGTGATCGGCCTGACGCACAACTAGCCATGCGCAACCTGCGCGACCACGGGCTGTCGCTGTTCTTCCTGGCGATCTTCCTCGTGGCGCTGGTCGGCCAGGCGATCGCGGGCCACGCCGACTACAACAACGACGAGATCGCGCACGCCGCGCTGCTGGGCGAGCAGCCCGAGACGATCTCGCTCTGGCGCTACGTGGTCTCCTCGAGCTTCGGCCAGGCGGTGATGGAGAACTGGCAGTCGGAGTACCTGCAGTTCACGCTGTTCGTGTTCGCCACGGTGTGGCTCATCCAGAAGGGCTCCCCGGAGTCGAAGGAGCCGGGGAGCGAGGGCACCGAGTCCGAGCGCGAGCAGCGCATCGGCGAGCACGCGACCGCGCAGTCGCCGAAGTGGGCGCGCGCCCGCGGCTTGCGCCTGTTCCTGTTCTCCAACTCGCTCCTGCTCGTGATGGGGACCATCTTCCTCGGCTCCTGGTTCGCCCACTCGGTCACCGGCTGGAGCAGCTACAACGCCGAGCAGATCGAGCACGAGGAGCAGCCGCTGAGCTGGCTGGAGTACGTGGGCAGCGCAGACTTCTGGCAGACGCCGCTCCAGAACTGGCAGTCCGAGTTCCTCGCCGTCGGCTCGATGGCCGTCCTCTCGATCTACCTGCGCCAGCGCGGCTCGCCGGAGTCCAAGCCGGTCGGCGCCCCGCACGCCGCCACCGGCGTCGAGGGCTAAGGTTCGCCGCCGGGTGGAGCGGACGCAGGAACAGAAGGCCGCCGACTTCCGTGCGCTGCACGAGGGGGAGGCGTTCGTCATCCCGAACCCGTGGGACGTGGGATCGGCGCGGGTGCTGGAGGCGCTCGGGTTCAAGGCGCTCGCGACGACCAGCTCCGGGTTCGCGTTCACGCTCGGCCGCCTGGACGGGGGCGCGACGCTGGGGGAGGTGATCGAGCACGCGCGGACGCTGGACGAGGCGACCTCGCTGCCCGTCTCGATCGACCTGGAGAACGGGTACGGACGCGAGCCCGAGGATGCGGCGGCGGCGATCGTGCGGGCGGCCGAGGCGGGCGCCGTCGGCGGCTCGATCGAGGACTACGACCCTGGCGGGGAGCTGTACGCGTTCGATCACGCTGTGGAGCGGGTTGCCGCGGCGTGCGAGGCGGCTCGGGGGCTGAGCTTCCCGTTCACGCTCACGGCGCGCGCGGAGAACCACATCCGCGGCAACCCGGACCTCGACGACACCATCGCGCGCCTGCAGGCGTACGAGCGGGCGGGCGCGGACGTGCTGTACGCCCCCGGCCTCCGGAATGGCGCCGAGATCCGGGCCGTCTGCGAGGCGACGTCCAGGCCCGTCAACGTGCTCGCCCACGCCGGCCTCTCGATGGCCGAGATCGTCGACGCCGGCGCGCGACGCGTCAGCGTCGGCGGCGCGCTCGCCTGGGTCGCGGTCGGCGCGATGGCGCGCGCCGCGGAGGCGATGCGGGACCGGGGCGACCTGTCGGTGCTGAAGGCGGACGTGCGGATCGGCGAGTGGCTCGGCGGCGCCGCTCGGTGACCGGCTCGCACGACGTCGCAACGGGTAGCAGGGTTCCGGGATGACGAACGCGCTCGTCTCTGCGGCGCCCGGGTGGCTCCTCGTGCTCGGCGTGCTGCTGCACCTCGCCAACCAGGTCGCACGCGGCCGCGGGTGGTACTCGGTCGTGCGCGCGGCCACGGGCGACGATCAGCGGCTGCGCCGGCGGGACGCGATCGCGGAGTGGGTGGCCGGGGC
>JBOGYU010000656.1:0-2486 GCA_050696935.1 Solirubrobacteraceae bacterium
GCCCGGGCGCGCGCCGAGCGCGCCGGCGAGCGGCCGGCGGACGGCGGCGAGAAGCCCAAGAAGCCGCGCAACCGCCGCCACGGGAGGCCGCGCTGATGGTCACGCATCCTCGGAGGCCGCGCTGATGGCCGCGCTCGTCCAGCACCGTCGGAGGCCGCGCTGATGGCCGCGCTCGTCTGGGTCATGATGGGCATCGCCCTGTGGCACTTCACGATCTTCCTGCCCGACCACTTCTGGGCGGGGATCATCGGCGCGTTCGTGGGCGCCGTGATCGGGCCGCTCGTCTTCGGCTTCGTGATCCACGGCCTCAGCGTGCCCGGGCAGAACGACACGACCGTGCTGAACGCCGTCGAGGCGATCCCCGGCGCCGCGCTCGGCCTCGGCGTCGTCTACCTCATCGGCCTGCGCCAGGAGCGCGCGGCCGCCGCGTACTGAGTGCGCGTCACCGCGCTCGAGCTGTTCGCGGTCCCGCCGCGCTGGCTGTTCCTCAAGCTCTCCACCGACTCGGGGATCGCCGGCTGGGGCGAGCCGATCGTCGAGGGCCGCGCCGCGACAGCGGCCGCCGCGGTCCAAGAGCTCTCCGAGCACGTGATCGGGAGCGACCCGTTCCGGATCGAGGACCTCTTCCAGGTCATGTGGCGGGGCGGCTTCTACCGCGGCGGGCCTGTGCTGTGCAGCGCGATCTCGGGAATCGAGCAGGCGCTGTGGGACGTCAAGGGCCGGGCACTCGGCGTGCCGGCCTGGGAGTTGCTCGGCGGCCGGGCGCGCGCCCGCATCCGCGTGTACGGCTGGATCGGCGGCGACCGGCCGGAGGAGGTGGCGGACGCGGCGGGCGCGGCGCGCGCCGCCGGCCTGACCGCCGTGAAGATGAACGCGACGGCGGAGCTGCACTACCTGGACTCCGAGGCGCGGGTGGAGGAGGCCGCCGAGCGCGTGGCGGCCGCGCGCGCCGCCGGGGTCGACGTGGCGGTCGACTTCCACGGCCGCGTGCACCGCGCGATGGCCAAGCGGCTGGCGCGCGCGCTCGAGCCGCACGCCCCGCTGTTCCTGGAGGAGCCGGTGCTCCCGGAGCACCCCGAGGCGCTGCGGGAGGTCGCCCGCCACACGTCGTGCCCGATCGCGTGCGGTGAGCGGTTGTACACGCGCTGGGGCTTCAAGGACGTGCTCACATCGGGCGCGGTGGACATCATCCAGCCCGACCTCTCGCACGCGGGCGGGCTGCTCGAGTGCCGCAAGATCGCGGCGATGGCGGAGGCGTTCGACATCGGGGTCGCGCCGCACTGCCCGCTCGGGCCGGTGGCGCTGGCCGCGTCGCTCCAGCTCGACGCGTGCACGCCCAACGCGGTGATCCAGGAACAGAGCCTGGGGATCCACTACAACGAGGCCGCGGACCTGCTCGACTACGTCCGGGACGCCTCCGTCTTCGACGTGGTGGACGGGCACATGGCGGTGCCGGCCGGGCCGGGCCTGGGTGTGGAGGTCGACGAGGAGCGCGTGCGCGCCGCCGCGGAGGGGGCGCCGCCGTGGCGCAACCCGGTGTGGCGCAATGCCGACGGTACGGTGGCGGAATGGTGAAGCTGCTGGCAGCGGTCACGACGCCGTTCCGGGCGGACGGCGAGCTCGACCTGGACGCGTTCGAGGCGCACGTGCGGTGGCTGGGCGAGTCCGGGCTCGACGGCGTGTTCGCGTGCGGCACGACGGGGGAGGGGGTGCTGCTCGCCGACGACGAGGTGGCGCGCGTGGTCTCGCGGGCGGCCGCGGTCGCCGGCGACCTGCGCGTGATCGCCCAGGTCGGGCGGCCGAGCACGCGCGCGACGGTCGCACTGGCGGGCCATGCGCTGGGGGCGGGCGCGGACGCGGTCGCCGCCTACGTGCCGTGGTTCTATCCCGTCACCCAGGAGCAGGTCCGGCGGCACTTCCTCGCGCTCCTTGAGGCCGCGGGCGACGCCCCGGCGCTCATCTACAACATCCCGCCGCGGACGGTGAACGACCTCGAGCCGGAGACGGCCGGCGAGCTCGCCCGGGCGGGCTTCGCGGGGATGAAGGACTCCACCGGAGACTTCGCTCGCCACGAGGCCTACCTGGAGGCCGTGCACGGTGTCGAGTTCGAGGTCTACACGGGCACGGAGCCGCAGCTCGTCCGCGCGGTGCGGGCGGGCGCGGCCGGCTCGATCAACGGCCTCGCGAACTGCGCACCGGAGCTGTTCACCGCGCTCCGGTCGGCGCTGGCGGCGGGGGACGATGCGTCGGTGGCGCGCCTGCACGATCAGGTCGCGGCGCTCAAGGAGCAGGTCAAGTCCGAGGACTCGACGGTCGCGGCCATCAAGCGCCGCGTCCGCACGCGCCTGGCCGAGCGCGGGATCGACTACCCCGCCGAGCCGCGCGCCCCGTTCGGGTGAGCGCCGACTCTCCACGCGTCGCCGCCGCCGGCGACCACCGCCCCTCTCCACGCGTCGCCGCCGCCGGCGACCACCGCCCCTCTCCAC
>JBOGYU010000657.1:0-2481 GCA_050696935.1 Solirubrobacteraceae bacterium
GTCGAGCGCACCGGCGCGCCGGCCGACCTCGCCGCGCTCGCGGGCGGGCGCCGGGTGGCGCACGTCTCGGTCACGCTGGCCGAGGACGTCCAGATGCCGTCGGTGCGCGCCTACATGGTGCTGGCGGCGCTCGCGGAGCTGGGCGAGACGCTGGCGTGCAGCCCGTCGCCGGAGGCCGTCGACACGTTCGCGGGCCGCGAGATCGAGGCCTGGATGGTCTCCGAGCGCGCCGACTCGGATCTGGCCGCCGCGGCGTCGTCCGTGCCGGAAGTGGCAGACGTGACGGTCGCTGAGGGGGACGGTCCCCAAGCTCCGGCCTCGCCGGTCGCTGCCGACGCCGCGCCAGGGACAGTCCCTAAGCGCGGTTCGTCCACCGTCCGTGTCGACGCCGAGCGACTCGACCAGCTGATGCACTTCATGGGCGAGTTGGTCCTGCACCGCACGCAGGTGGAGGCGCTCGCCGCCGGCGCCGACGTGCCGGGCCTCTCGCAGGCCGTGCAGAGCCTCACCCGCTCCTCCCAGGCCCTGCAGGCGATGGTCATGCAGGTGCGCATGATCCCCGTCGAGGTGGTGCTCCTGCGCTTCCCGCGGCTCGTGCGCGACCTGTCCACCAAGCTCGGCAAGCAGGTCGAGCTGGAGCTGGTGGGGAAGGACACCGAGCTCGACCGCACCGTGATCGACGCGCTCGGCGACCCGCTCGTGCACCTGGTGCGCAACGCGCTCGACCACGGCCTGGAGCCGCCGGCGGAGCGCAAGGCGGCCGGCAAGCGGGCCACGGGCACGCTGCAGATCTCCGCCCGCCACGCCGGCGGCAACGTGGTGATCGAGGTGCGCGACGACGGCCGCGGCATAGACACCGCCCGGGTCGCGCGCAGGGCCGTCGAGCGGGAGCTGATCGCCGACGAGGCGATCGACGCCGCCCGCGCCGTCGAGCTGCTCTTCCACCCCGGCTTCTCGACCGCCGAGGTCACGAGCGACATCTCCGGCCGCGGCGTCGGCATGGACGCCGTTCGCACCGCCGTCCGCGAGCTGGGCGGCGAGGTCGTGATGACCTCCGAGCCCGGGTGCGGCACCGTCGCCCAGATCCGCCTCCCGCTGACGCTGGCAATCATGGCCGCGCTGCTCGTAGAGGCCGACGGGCGCCCGTTTGCGGTCCCTCTCGACCGGATCGAGCGCACCGTCCGCCTCGCCGACCACGCGGTCCGCTCGGTGGCCGGGAGCCGGATGCTCGTCATGCGCGACGGCGTGCTGCCGATCGTGGACGCCGCCGAGCGCTTCGGCGGCTCCCCGCGCCCGGACGCCGCGTACGCTGTCGTCGTGCGCGGCGCCGCCGGCTCGCTCGCCCTCGCCGTCACCCGCCTGGCCGGCCAGCGCGAGCTGGTCACCCGCCCGCTGCCGCCCGAGGTCGCCGAGAACTCGGCGCTCACGGGCGCCGCCGTCATGTCCGACGGCCAGATCGCCCTGATCGTCGATAGCGACTCCCTTGCCTGAGAAAGGATCCCCGTGAGCTCCCAGTACACCGAACTGCAGCTCGACGCCCTCCGCGAGCTGGCCAACATCGGCTCCGGGACGGCGAGCACCGCGCTCTCGGGCATGCTCGGGCGGGCCGTCGACATCTCGGTGCCGAACGTGCTGGCGCTGCCGTTCGCCGAGGCCGTCGAGGCCGCCGGGCCCGCGGAGGCCGAGATCACCGGGATCGTGCTCGGGATCGTGGGCGACATGGACGGCACCGTCCTGCTGCTCGTCCCGCCGGCGGACGCCGACGCGATGTGCCGGATGCTCGGCGTCGAGCCCGACGACGAGTTCGCGCTCTCGGCGCTGGGCGAGATCGGCAACATCGTCGGCACGTCCTACATCAACGCGCTGGCCGCGGTGACCGGCATGGAGCTCGAGCCCACGCCGCCCGCGAGCGCCACCGACATGCTGGGCGCGATCGTGGAGTCCGTGCTGGCCGGCCACGCCCACGCGGGCGATATCGCGCTGGTGCTGGACTCCGACCTGACCGTCGAGGGCGAGGACTGCTCGATCGCCTTCCTGCTGGTCCCCGACCAGGGCGGCGTCGACGAGCTGCTGAGCCGCCTGGGCCTGGGGTGATGGAGACGATGGTGCGCATGGGTGAGCTGGCCGTCTCGAGCGCCGCGGGGCACGTGCTGACGTCCCTGGGGCTGGGCTCCTGCATCGGCCTCGCGCTGGTCGACCAGCGGATGGGCCTCGCCGGCCTGGCGCACATCGTGCTGCCGGCGGCCGAGGGCCGGGGCGTGGCGAACCCGCGCAAGTTCGCGGACCTCGCGGTGCCGGAGCTGGTGGCCGAGCTGGAGGCGCTCGGCGCGCGGCGCGTGCGCCTGCAGGCGGCGCTGGCGGGCGGCGCGAGCATGTTCGCGACCGCGTCCCCGACGCTCGAGATCGGCCCCCGCAACGAGGCCGCGGTGCGCGAGCAGCTGGGCGCCCTACGGATCCACGTGGCCGCGGCCGCCACCGGCG
>JBOGYU010000658.1:0-2479 GCA_050696935.1 Solirubrobacteraceae bacterium
CGGCTGCCCGCGGCCGACTTCGAGGCGCCCGGCGACGCGGCCAAGGGCGTCGTCGACGCCGCCTTCGGCGACTGGATCGCGACGGCGGCGATGACGCCGAGCCAGTCGGCGGCGCGCCATGGCTTCTCGTTCCGCGCCTCCGGGCCGGGGCAGACGCTGTTCGACGCCTACGACCCGGCCGCGCGCGTCGCGGCGGGCGTGCCGATCTCGCACGAGGACCTGGCGCTGTGGGCGGCCCAGCATGACGGCGCGGCCGGCCGGATCCTGGATCGCCACAACTTCGACCCCGGCCAGTCCGGCTCGGACATGGAGACGTTCTTCTTCGACGAGATTGTCGCGCCGTGGGCGCCGCCCGGCTCGGCCACCAGGCGGGACCTCGAGCTGTGGGACCGGTTCGGGTTCGCCTTCACCTCGGGCAACACGCGCGACCGCGTGTCGATCTACACCTCCGCGCGGCAGGTCCCGGGCGGGCCGGCTGGGCCGTCCGGCGTCAACACCGAGTCCGAGCGCGCCACGCGCTGGGACGGCTTCATGACCCTCGCGCACGAGTACGTCCACACGCTCGAGCACCCCGCGTTCACGGCCGCTCGCAGCGCCGGGCCGTCCGTGATGAACGAGGGCTTCTGCGAGATGTTCACGAAGGAGGTGATGGACGCGGTGATACCGGGCGCGCCCGGCGACGCCGCGCTGCGCGCGAAGGTCGAGGGCGGCGCCTACCCGCCGCCGGCGCCGCCGATCCTCGACACGACCTACACGTCGCCGGCGAGCTACGTCGCGGACCGCAACGCGGCGATCGCGATCAAGGGGCGCATCGGCGACCGCGGCGTCAAGGCTGCGTACTTCCAGGGCCACGTCGAGTACCTCGGCATCGACCCGACCGGCACGCCGCTGGCCGCGGTGCCGGCAGCGGCCGACGAGGTCGCGGTCCCGCCGGGCGTCGCCGACGTCGCCGCGCTCTCGACGGCGTCGGGCGTCCCGGAGGCGGACATCCGCACGAGCAACCCGGGCATCGCCCCGCCGCTGCCGGCTCGCGCGCGGCTGCCCGGCTGCCGCGAGCACGTCGTCGTCCAGTCCACCGACGCGGGCGGCGTGAGCGTGGTGGAGACCAAGTCCCAGATCGCGCGCCAGAACGGTGTGCTGGAGGCCGAGCTGGACCGGGCCAACCCCGGCCGCAACTGGGGCACGCTGCGCCAGGGTGACAAGATCCTGATCCCGAGGCACTGACATGGAGGGCTCGACGAATTGCCGTGACGGCCTCGCCGCCCTCGCCGGCGGGCGCTGGGGAGAGTGGCGCGGGCTCGGGCCCGACTGCACGCGGGCGGCGGCCGAGGAGGCGGTCGGGCCGACCGTGCCGGAGCCCGACGGCAGCGGCTCGCTGGCCGGATCCCCCACCGCGTTCCGCATCTACCCGCCGGCGCCCGCGGCCCCGCACGGCATCCAGCTGTGGCTCGACGGCGATCGCATCCTGCTCGTGCAGATCAACTCGCCCGACCCGGGCGGCGACCCGGAGGAGCTGCTGGGGCCGCCGGAGGCCACGCTTCCGTCCCGGCTGGCCGCCCGCCACCAGCAGTGGGTCTACGCGAGCCGCGGCCTGACGTTGCACGTGCACGCGCGCACGCATGAGGTGCGTCGCCTGTACGGCTACCCGCCGAGCAGCGCGGAGGAGTTCGCCCAGTCGCCGCTCGCGCGGGTCGAGCTCCAGCGCGTCCCCCGGTGAGGCTCCCGCCCGACCCGGTGGTCGGCCGCCGGGTGCGCTGGTTCCACCTCTGCGGCGTCGCGGGGCTGGTGTGCGCGGTCGCCCTGGCGGTCGGGCTCGCGGCGGCGGGCGGGCGGTCGGTACCCGTCGCGCTCGCCCTCTGCGCGCTGGCCGTCGCGGTGTTCCTCGCGCTCGCCGCGGCGGCGAAGGCGCTGACCGGCGGCGAGCGCCTCGTCTACTACCACCACGAGTGGGCGGTGCTGGGCTCGTGCGCGGTGGCGCTCGCGTCGGCGGGCGAGCCGGTGCTCGCGCACCTGGACGGCATCGCCCTCGGGCTCGGAGCGTTCCTCGCGTGCGGACGGCTGGGCTGCCTGGGCGCGGGCTGCTGCTTCGGCCGGCCGGCGGGGCGCGGCGTGCGCTACCGCGCTGCGCACGTTGCCGCCGGCTTCCCGGCGCACCTCGCGGGTGCGCGGCTGGCGCCGGTGCAGCTCTGGGAGGCGGCCGGCGTGGCGGCGATCGTGGCGACCGGCGCCGTCGTGGCGCGGTCGGGCGCGGCCGCGGGCAGCGCGCTCGTGCTTTACCTCGAGGCGTACGCGGTGCTGCGGTTCGTGCTGGAGGAGCGGCGGGGCGACGGCGTCCGGCCGGTGTGGCTTGGCGTCAGCGAGGCACAGTGGAGCTCGGTGTGCCAATCACTCGTGGTGGCGGCCCTGGCCGCGGCGGGCGTGCTGCCCGGCGGACCGTTCCCGGCTGTCGTCGCGGCGGCGCTCGCCGCCGGGGTCGCCG
>JBOGYU010000659.1:0-2468 GCA_050696935.1 Solirubrobacteraceae bacterium
GGCGGTGGGAGCGCGCCGCCCGCCGCGCGCTCGGCGCCTTCCGCACGCCGCCGCCGGTCGGCGTGGCGGCCGGCGACCGTTACCTCATGTACTCGTTCGCGCCCGGCCTGCACATCTTCAACGGAGAGCTCCAGGCCGTGAACGGGATCGGCGAGCTGGCGCGGCTGTCCGGCGACCGCCGCGCCCGGCGGCTGTTCCGGCGCGGGGAGCGCGCCGTGCGGCGCACCGTCGCGGCGTCCGACACCGGCGCGTGGTCGCTGTACTCGCGGGCCGGCCGCGAGTCGAGCCTCGACTACCACCGCCTGGTGGGCCAGTTCCTCGGCGACATGTGCGAGCGCACCAGCCGCCGCACGTACTGCACGGCCCGCCGGCGCTTCTCCCGCTACGAGCGCGAGCCGACGCGGATCGGCGTCGCGCCGCTGCGCCGCCTGCACGCCCGCCGCGCCACGCGGGTGTGGTTCTCGCTCTCGAAGGTCTCGACCGTGAAGGTGCGGATGTGGAGTCCCCGCGGCCTCGTGCTCAGCCGCGACCTGTCGCTCCCGCGCGGCCGCCACGGGGTCGACTGGACGCCGCCGGCGCGCGGGCGGTTCCGGCTGCGGATCGAGGCGCAGGGGCCGAGCGGGCCGCCCGGCGTGGAGCGGCGGGCGGTCAGGATCGTCCTGCCGAAGCCCAGGCCCAAGCCCAAGCCCAACCGTGGAGATGAGCGGCGCGACCGTGGAGATGAGCGGCGCGACCGTGGAGATGAGCGGCGCGACCGCGAGGGTGAGCGGCGCGACCGCGAGGGTGAGCGGCGCGACCGTGGAGATGAGCGGCGCGGGCTAGATCGTGGTGACGTTGACCGCGGCCGGGCCCTTGGGGCCCTGCTCGGCCTCGTAGGAGACGCGGGCGCCCTCGGGCAGCGTCTTGAAGCCGTCCCCGGCGATGCCGGAGAAATGGACGAAGAGATCCTTGCCGGGCTCGTCCGGGGTGATGAACCCGAAGCCCTTGTCGTCGCTGAACCACTTCACGGTACCGGTTGCCATGTGAATACCTCCACGGCGTCTGTGCTGCGTACGCCGAGGATGCCGACCGGCAACCAACTGCGAAGCGCGTGCACTGCTTTTCCCCGGGCCTGATGACCCGGTCGTACGTGCGACAAGGTAGCAAGTGCGAGAAGCGCTAGGGTTCCCGCCGCTATGGCGGTCCCTCAATCCATCCCCACAGACGACGACGTCCAGCCGGCCGCGAACGAGACGCGCGACCGGACAATCACCGGCACCGTCACCGCGCTCCCGTTCCTCGCGCTGTTCGTCGTCGCCTGGCAGCTGTGGAACGACGCGCTGCGCTGGAGCGACCTGGTCGTGTTCCTGATCTGCTATGCGGCGACCGCGCTCGGCGTGACGGTCGGCTTCCACCGGCACCTGACGCACCGGGCGTTCAAGGCGAAGCGGTGGGTGCGCGGCACGCTGGCGATCCTCGGCTCCGCCGCGATCGAGGGCCCGGTGATCTCGTGGGTGGCCGACCACCGCAAGCACCACGCGTTCTCGGACCAGCACGGCGACCCGCACAGCCCCCACGTCGACCACGGCCACGGCTGGCGCGGCGCGCTGAAGGGCCTCTGGCACGCGCACGTGGGCTGGCTGTTCATCCACACGCAGCGCGGCAACAAGAGCCGCTATGCGCCCGACCTGCTCGCGGACCCGCTGATCCGCTTCGTCGACCGCGCATTCGTGGCGTGGGTCGCCGTCGGGCTGCTCGTCCCCTTCGGCCTCGGCTACCTGATCGGCGGCTCGCTGCACGCCGCGCTGACCGGCCTGCTGTGGGGCGGGGCGGTGCGCATGCTGGTGGTCCACCACGTCACGTACAGCATCAACTCGCTGTGCCACTTCTTCGGCCGGCGGGCGTTCGAGACCGGCGACGAGTCGCGCAACCTCGCGTGGCTGGCGCCGTTCACCTTCGGCGAGGCCTGGCACAACAACCACCACGCCTTCCCCACGTCGGCGGCCCATGGGCTGCGCGGCTGGCAGCTCGATCCCTCGGCCTGGGTGATCCGCGCGCTCGAGCGCATGGGCCTCGTCTGGGACGTCGTCCGCATCCCCCCCGAACGCCAGGCGCGCAAGGCGATATGAGCCGGCTTCGCAGCACCGAGCCGTTGGAGCCCGGGGAGTTCGCGATCTGAGCATGCTGCGCACCACCGAGCCGCTGCGGCGGGAGCTCGCCGCCTCCCTCCCGGAGCGGCCGTTCGACGTGACGTTCTGGGACGGCACGAGCCTGCCCGCCACGAACGGGACGGCGGCCACCTTCCACGTGCGCTCGCCGGAGGCGCTCGGGCACGTGCTGCGCGCCCCCGGCCAGCTCGGGCTCGGGCGGGCGTACGTGAGCGGCACGCTGGAGGTCGACGACCTCGAGGCCGCGCTGCGCGTGGTCGACACCTACGAGCCGCCCCCGCTCGACCGCCGCGCGCAGCTGCGGCTGGCGCTGGCCGCGGC
>JBOGYU010000660.1:0-2465 GCA_050696935.1 Solirubrobacteraceae bacterium
ACGTGGGCGCGATGCGCGCCGCCGGGCTCGAGCCGCGGGAGGCGGACGGGGGCTTCCGGATCGAGGGCGGCCACCGGGCGACCGGGGAGCTGCTCGAGCGCGACGGCGGCGTGACCGCGCTCGTGGCGGCGAACAACCTGATGGCGATCGGCGTCCTGCGGGCGCTCGCCGAGCACGGGCGCCGGGTGCCTGAGGACGTGGCGCTCGTCGCGCTCGACGACCCGTTCTGGGCCGAGCTGGTGCGACCGCTGCTCACGACCCTGGGCCAGCCCGTCCGGGCGATGGCCGACGCGGCGATGCGGCTGCTGCTGGAGCGGATCGACGGGTGGGCTCCAAGCGCCCGGCACGAGGTCTTCGAGTTCGAGCTCCGGGTCCGGGGCTCGGTGACAAGGGAGTAATGGTGGCCCGAATAGGAATCCTCACGTTCTCCGACGGCCGGGGCTTCGTGCACCGGGACATCGAGGGGTTCGCCCGCGGGGTGGAGGACGAGATCGCGGGCGCGCTGGCGGCGGCGGGGCACGAGGTCGTGCGCGCCGACCAGGTCGTGTGGACGAACGAGTCGGCGACGGCCGAGGCGCAGCGGGTCGCCGACCGGCACCCCGACCTGACGATCTTCAACATCCCGGTGTGGGCGTTCCCGCACTTCTCGATGCTGGCCGCCCGCGCGACGCCCGGCCCGATCCTGCTGTTCTCGAACATCAACCCGAGCCAGCCGGGCATGGTCGGGATGCTCGCGGCGGGCGGGGCGCTCGACCAGATCGGCCGGCCCCACGGCCGCGCCTGGGGCTCGGTCGCCGACCCCGCCGTGCTGGGCCGCGTGCTGGCCCACGCGCGCGCCGCGGCCGCGGTGGGCACGCTGGAGGGCAGCACGTTCGGCCGCATCGGCGGGCGCCCGATGGGCATGTACACCGCGGTCTCCAACTCAGACCAGTGGCTGGCCAAGTTCGGCGTCGACGTCGAGGAGATCGACCAGCTCGAGCTGGTCCGGCGGGCCGGCACGGTCGAGGGCACGCGCGTGCGCGAGGCGCGCGAGTGGCTCGAGCGCCACGCGGCGGCGGTCCACTACGACGGGAGCCAGCTGACGCCCGAGCTGCTCGAGCGCCAGATCCGCTCCTACTACGCGATGCGCGAGCTGATCGAGGAGTGGAACCTGGACTTCTCCGGCATCAAGGGCCAGCCGGAGCTGACGACGCACTACGCGACCATGGACGTCACCGAGGCGTTCCTGAACGACCCCTACGACTGGGACGGCCCGAAGGAGTCCCACGTGTGCGCGACGGAGGCCGACATGGACGCCGCGCTGACGATGCAGCTGATGAAGGCATTGACGGACACCCCGGTGCTGTTCGCGGACGTGCGCCACTACCACGCCGACCGCGACATCTGGGACCTCTGCAACTCCGGCCAGCATGCCACGTGGTTCGCGGCCCGCAGTGACGACCCGGCCGAGAACCTGCGCCACGTCCACCTGTACCCGGAGGACTTCTTCTTCCCGGCCGGCGGGGCGTCGGTGCACCACCTGGCGGCGCCCGGCGATTTCACGTTCGCGCGCCTGACGCGCCTGGAGGGCCGGTACCGGATGCAGGTCATGCGCGGCGCGTTCGAGCACTTCGACCACGCCACGAACGAGGCGCTGATGCGGCAGTCGACCTACCACTGGCCGCACGCCTTCGCCCGGTTGGCGGCGCCTGTGGAGGAGGTGCTCGGCCGCTACGGCTCCAACCACATCCACGCCGTGCCGGGCGACCACGTCGAGGACCTGCGGATCCTGTGTCGGCTGCTGGACGTCGACTACGACGGGTTCGGGGGCGCGTGAGCGAGGGGCTGCTGCTCGGCGTCGACCTCGGGACGTCCAGCTCGAAGGGCGTGCTCGTCACGCCGTCCGGAGAGGTGGTGGCGCGCGCCGAGCGGCCGCACGAGCTGTCCCTGCCGCGGCCGGGTTTCGCCGAGCACGACGCCGAGGCGGTCTGGTGGGCGGACTTCTCGGCGATCTGCCGGGAGCTGCTCGCGCAGGCTTCGGCGCCCCCGGTCGCGGTGTGCGCGAGCGGGATCGGTCCCTGCCTGCTGGCCGCGGACGCCGCCGGCCGGCCGCTGCGCCCGGCGATCCTCTACGGGATCGACACCCGCGCCACGGAGGAGATCGCCGAGCTGACGGAGCGCTTCGGCGAGGAGGCGATCGTCGGCCGCGCCGGCTCCCGGCTGACCACGCAGGCGGTGGGGCCGAAGCTGCTGTGGCTGCGACGCCACGAGCCAGAGGTGTGGGAGCGCTTTGCGAAGCTGCTGATGGCGAGCTCGTACGTCGTGCACCGGCTCACGGGCGAGTACGTGCTCGACCACCACTCGGCCAGCCAGTGCGACCCGCTGTACGACCTGGGCGCCGGCGGCTGGATCGGCACGTGGGCGGACGAGATCGCGCCCGGCCTGCCGCTGCCGCGGCTGGTGTGGCCGGGCGAGGTGGCGGGGGA
>JBOGYU010000661.1:0-2461 GCA_050696935.1 Solirubrobacteraceae bacterium
GACGTAGAGCGTGCGCAGGGGCGGGCGCGGCGAGACATACCCGGCGGCGCGCAGGTGGCGCATCAGCGCCGGCCAGTGCCAGGGCGGCACCCGCGGCGCGGTGAGCGAGACGAAGCGGCGCGCCCGCCGGTCGGTCTCTGCGACCGGGAACGCGGCCATCGCGCCGGCCGGCTCGCCGTCGACCTCCGCCACGGAGCACACCTCGAAGCTCGCGGCGTGGCCGGTGCGGCGGTACACGGAGCCCAGCAGCGCGCGGGCGCGGGCCTCGCTCCCGGCGTAGGCGTCGTAGTACGGCTTGGCCGAGAGGTAGAGCAGGCCGTCGATCGGATCGGAGCGGGTGGCGGGCCTGACGGCGAGGGTCACGTCAGGCATCATGCCCGCCAATGTCGTCGCGCTTCTCGATCCCGCAGGATCCGGTCTTCCGGCAGCTCAACGCCTCGATCGGGTTCGACTGGCGGCTGGGGCCCTATGACGTCGAGCAGTCGCGCGCCCACGCCAAGATGCTCGCCGAGACCGGCATCGTGAGCGAGCACGACCGCGACGCGCTGCTGAACGCGCTCGAGCGGGTGGAGCGGGAGCTCGAGGCGGGCGAGTTCATCTTCCGGGCCGACGACGAGGACATCCACATGGCGATCGAGCGCCGGCTGACGGAGATCGCCGGCCCGGTCGGCGGCAAGCTGCACACCGCTCGCTCGCGCAACGACCAGGTGGCGACGGACGTGGCGATGTTCACGCGCGCGCACGCGCTGGGGACGGTCGATCGGTTGGCCCGGCTCCAGAGCGTGCTCGTGCAGCTCGCCGACCGCCACCTGGACTGGCCGATGCCCGGCTACACCCATCTCCAGCGCGCGCAGCCGGTGTACCTGGCCCACCACCTGCTGGCCTACTTCTGGATGTTCCGGCGCGACGCGCGGCGGTTCGAGCACGTGCTGGGCGCGACGAGCGACCTGCCGCTGGGGGCCGGCGCCCTGGCGGGGGTGAACTTCGAGATCGACCGCGGGCTGGTGGCGCGGGAGCTCGGGTTCGCCGGGGTGGCGCCGAACTCGATCGACGCGGTGTCCAACCGCGACTTCGTGCTCGACTACCTGGCGGCCGCCGCCACGTGCGCGACTCATCTGTCCCGCCTGGGGGCCGAGATCGTGCTGTGGTCGAGCGAGGAGTTCGGGTTCTGCGAGGTGTCCGACGCATGGGCGTCGGGCTCCTCGATCATGCCGCAGAAGAAGAACCCGGACGCCGCGGAGCTGCTGCGGGCCAAGGCGCCGCGGGTGGCAGCGCACCTCGTGGCCCTCCATGGCGTGCTGCACGGCCTGCCGCTGACCTACAACAAGGACATGCAGGAGGACAAGGAGCACCTGTTCGACGCGGCGGACACGCTGGACCTGTGCCTGCAGGCGGCGGCGGGGATGCTCGAGGGCCTGTCGTTCTCGCGCGAGCGGCTGGGGGCGGCCGCCGCGGACGAGATGATCGCGGCAGTCGACGTGGCGGACATGCTGGTGCGGCGGGGAGTGCCGTTCCGGCAGTCGCACGGGATCGTGGCGGGGCTGGTGCGGACGGCGGTGGACTCGGGCCGCGCGCTGTCGGAGCTCTCGCGGGAGGAGCTCTCGCGGCACTCGGACGCGCTCGACGACGAGTTCTACGCCGTTCTGTCGTCCCGGTCGTGGCTGGAGTCCAAGGTGTCCGAGGGGGGCACCGCGCTCGACCGCGTGCGCGAGCAGCTCGCGCACGCGCGCGCCGAGCTGGATGGCCAGCCCGCTTGAGCGCGGCTTCTACGACCGGCCGGTCGTGGAGGTCGCCCGCGCGCTGCTGGGCTGCGTCGTCCGCCACGGGTCGACGGCGGGGATGATCGTAGAGACGGAGGCCTACCACCAGTCCGAGCCGGCCTGCCACGCGTTCGTGGGGCTGACGGACCGCACGTGGCCGCTGTTCGGGCCGCCCGGGCACGCCTACGTGTACCGCTCCTACGGGATCCACGCGCTGCTGAACGCGGTGGCCGAGCCGGAGGGGACGGGCGCGGCGGTGCTGATCCGGGCGCTGGAGCCGGTGGCGGGCCTCGGGTTGATGCGCGAGCGGCGACGCCTCTCGCGTCTCGACGACCTCTGCTCGGGGCCCGGCAAGCTGACCCAGGCGCTCGGGATCGGGCTCGAGCTCAACGGCTCGGACCTCGCCACCGGCCCGATCGTGTTCGAGGCCGGTCAGCCGCTCGAGCCGGTCGTCGGCACCCGCATCGGTATCACCAAGGCGCCTGAGCTGCCCTGGCGGTTCTGCGCCGCCGGCTCCCGCTCCGTCTCCCGGCCGCACATAAAGGGGTCAGACCCCTTGAGTGCGGTCGACTCAAGGGGTCTGACCCCTTGAGTGCGGTCGACTGAAGGGGTCTGACCCCTTTAAGGTCAGCCCTCGGGCGGCGCCGTGCCGGTGTCCGCGGGCGGCGCGGTCTCGCCGCCGGGCACGGGCTCCTCCGGGG
>JBOGYU010000662.1:0-2458 GCA_050696935.1 Solirubrobacteraceae bacterium
CAGCGAAGCCGGATGCCGGCGGGAGGCGATCGCGCCGTCGACGCGCGCGGCGGCGTGCGCGAGGCGCAGGAGCTCGCGCGGCGGCGTGGCGCAGTCCGCGTCCACGAAGCCGACCAGCTCCGCGTCCGAGCGCCCGAACGTCTCCGCGATCACCCCGCCCTTCCCGAGCTTCGGGTACTCGATCGCACGCACCCGCGCGTCGGCGTGAGCATGCGAACGGACGATCTCGGGCGTCCGGTCGGTGCACGAGTCGAGCGCCACCAGGAACCTCACCCCCTCCGGGCAGGCGTCCCGGTACGCACGCAGCGTGCGGTCGATCCGTCGCTCTTCGTTGTGCGCTGGCATCACGATGTCGAGACGCACTCAGACCTCCCTGGCCGGGTCGATCACGGACGTATTCGGTTGCGGGCGGTCCTGCTTGGGGTCGGGCCGGAGCGGGAAGAGATGCGACGCCTCGCACCGGCGGGCCGGTCACGTGTGCCCGCGGGACTCGACCATTAACCGGCGATGGCCGCCACAGTTTCCCCGTGTGACCGCAGTCACACCGGGACGATCGTCCCCCGGACCTCGCCGAAGGAGACGCGATCCCCGCAACGTCCGCGCAGGACCACGGTGTCGCCGTCCTCGAGGAACGTCCGCGAGGAGCCGTCGGCTAGCCGGAGCGGTTCCCGGCCGCCCCGGGTGAGCTCGATCAGGCTGCCGTACGTCCCGGGCTCGGCCCCCGAGATCGTGCCCGACGCGTAGAGGTCGCCCGGCCGCACGTTGGTCCCGTTCACGGTCGCGTGCGCGAGCTGCTGCGGGAAGGTCCAGTAGAGCCCGCGCGCGTTCGTGCGGGAGACCACCGTCCCGTTCAGCTCCACCTCCAGGTCGATGTCCAGCGCCCAGTCGCCGTCCACGCGCAGGTACTCGAGCGGCGTGGGGTCCTGCGCCGGCCCCGGTACCCGGTCCAGCGCCTCCAGCGGCACCACCCACGGCGACACGGACGTGGCGAACGACTTGCCCAGGAACGGGCCCAGCGGCTGGTACTCCCAGCGCTGCACGTCGCGCGCGCTCCAGTCGTTGACCAGCACGAAGCCGAACACGTGGTCGGCTGCGGCCGCCGCCGCGATCGGCGTCCCCAGCGCGTTCCCCAGACCGGTGACGAACCCCAGCTCCAGCTCGATGTCCAGCCGCGCGGTCGGCCCGAACACGGGCGCGCCGTCCGCCGGCAGCTGCCCGCACGGGCGCCGCACGGGCGTGCCGGAGACCACGATCGAGCTCGCCCGCCCGTGGTAGCCCACCGGCAGGTGGCGCCAGTTCGGCAGCAGCGGCTCGGCGTCCGGCCGGAACATCCGGCCGAGGTTCGTGGCGTGCTCGATCGACGAGTAGAAGTCGACGTAGTCGCCGACCGCCATCGGCAGCCGCACCTCGACCTCGTCCAGCGGGACGAGCGCCGACTGCACGCCGGCCCGCCCCGGCGTCCCGTCCGCCAGCATCTCACGCAGGCACTCCCGCAGCGCCGACCACGCCGGCCGCCCGAGCGCCAGCAGCGGGTTCAGCAACGGGCCGGAGAGGGTCCCCTCCGGCAGGCCGACGCGGGCGAGCAGCCCCGCCTCCTCGAGCACGCCGAGCCGGAGCGCGTGGTCGCCGATCCGCACCGCCACCTGTGCCTCCCCGCCCGGCGGCGCGACCGCACCGTACGGGAGGTTCTCCAGCCCGAAGCCCGACCCCTCGGCCCCGGGCACCCACGTCCGCTCGCTCACCCGCCCGATCCTATGCCGACGTGCCCGGTGGTCGCGGCGCGGGTATCCGCCCGCCCATGGACGAGATCCAACCCGGCCTGCTGCACTGGACCGCCTATCACGACGGCATCGGGGCGGACGTGCACTCGGCCTTCCACGCCCCGTCCGGGACGCTGGTCGACCCGATGGTGCCGCTCGGCGGCATCGAGGCGCTCGAGCGCCACGGCCGCCCCGAGCGGGTCGTGCTCACGAGCCGCCACCACTTCCGCCACAGCGACCGGTTCCGGGAGGCCTTCGGGATCCCCGTGCTGTGCCACGAGGCCGGGCTGTACGCGCTCGACGACGACGTGCGGGGCTACGCGTTCGGCGACGAGCTGGCGCCCGGCGTGACGGCGCTCGAGGTCGGCGTCCTCACGCCGGAGGAGACGGCCCTGCACATCGCCGCGGGGGAGGGGGCGCTGACGCTCGCCGACGCCGCGCAGCGCGGCCGCCACGGCGAGCTGGCCTTCATGCCCGACTTCCTGCTCGGCGACGATCCCCGGGCGGTGCGCGACGGCCTGCGCGCCGCCTTCCGCCGGTTGTGCGACGAGCACGAGTTCGCGACGCTCCTGCTCGCCCACGGCGAGCCGATCGTGGCCGTCGCGTGTGGCGTGCTGCGTGCCGGGTGGCTTCATTCCGGCTCGAGCAGAAGATCTCCGGTGACGCTCGGCTGGAGCGCGGCGTCGGCGAGCTGTTCG
>JBOGYU010000663.1:0-2456 GCA_050696935.1 Solirubrobacteraceae bacterium
GTCGCCCACCTCGCCGAGCAGCAGCGGTGGGCCGCCGCCGGCCGGGAGCGCGAGCGCCGCCTCGTCGCCGATCCAGTCGCGATCCCCCAGCAGCCGTTCGCGGGCGGCCCGCAGCGACGGGAAGCGGTCGGCGATCTCCCACATGCGTGCCTCGTCGGACGCGTGGACCCAGAGGACGGCGTCCGGCGGTGCCAGACGGGCGGCGCGTGGCACCGGATCTACCCCACCACCCGCGATCGCACCCACGGCCGCGGCGAGCAGCGCCACCGGGACGAGCGCCGCGGCCGCGAGCCGGCGCCGGTCAGCGCTCGCGCTGCTTGCGCTCGGCGAAGTCGATGACGAGCGGAATCCCTTCCAGCGCATAACGCTCACGCAGCCGATTCTCGACGAAATACGCGTAGTCGCGTGTAAGTCTCTTGCGGGAGTTGACCTGGATCGAGAAGCGCGGTGGCCGCACCGCGATCTGCGCCACGTAGAGCATCTTCAGCCGGTGCCCCTGCCGGGCCGGCGGCTGGCGCAGGGCGGACACCTCCGCGAGGAAGCGGTTGAGCTCCGGCGTCGGCACGCGGTGCGAGGCGCGCTCGGCGAGCGAGAGCGCCTCCTGCAGCAGCCGCTGCACGTTGCGGCCCGTCTTCGCGGACGCGGTCAGCACCTTCGGCCTCAGCCGCAGCTTGCGGTTCACCCGCGCGCGCTCGCGGTCGAGCTCCTCCGGGCCGACGCCGCCGCCCGGCCCGAGCGCCTCGCCCTCCCCGCCGGTCACGTCCCACTTGTTGAGCACGAGCGCGGTCGCGCAGCCGGAGCGCATCGCGAGCTCGGCGATCCGCAGGTCCTGCGCCGTCACGCCGTCCTGCGCGTCGCACACAACCAGCGCGACGTCCGCGCGCCCGGCCGCCCGCTGCGCGCGCAGCGTCGTGTAGTACTCGACCGACTCGTGCACCTTCGAGGCGCGCCGGATGCCGGCGGTGTCGACCAGCAGCATCCGCCGGCCGTCGACCTCGATCGGCGTGTCGATCGCGTCCCGCGTCGTGCCCGCGAACTCCGAGACGATCACCCGCTCGCGCCCCAGGAACGCGTTCACGAGCGACGACTTGCCGACGTTCGGCCGCCCGATCACCGCCAGGCGGACGACGTCCTCCTCCTCCTCGGCGGCCTCGGACTCCTCCGGCAGCAGCTCCACGAGCCGGTCCAGCAGGTCGCCGGTTCCGAGGCCCTGCGCGGCGGAGACGGGCAGGGGGTCGCCGAGCCCGAGGCCGTGGAAGTCGTGCGCGAGCACGAGGTCGCCCGGCGTGTCGATCTTGTTCGCGGCCACGACCACGGGCAGCGGGCCGCGCCGTAGGATCGCCGCGATCTCCTCGTCTCCCGGCCGCACGCCCGCGCGCGCGTCCACCACCAGGAGCGCGACCTGGGCGTCGGCAATTGCCTCGCGCGCCTGGTCCTGGATCGAGATCGCCAGCGGGTCGCCGTCGCGCAGGTCGACCCCGCCGGTGTCGATCAGCGTCAGCCGCCGGCCGTTCCACTCGGTCGAGAGCTCCTTGCGGTCGCGCGTGATGCCGGGCCGCTCGTGGACGACCGCCTCGCGCGACTGCGCGAGGCGGTTGACGAGCGACGACTTGCCCACGTTCGGGTAGCCGACGACCGCGATTTTCATCGCTTTCGCCTGCCAGTCGAACGACGTCCGTGTCGTTCGCCTTCGGCGACGTCAGCTACGCGCGCTTCCACCGCGAGCGTGACGACCTGCGCCACGACCTCGTCGAGCGTCAGCGCCGTCGTGTCGATCGGGACCGCGTCGGGGGCCGGGGCGTCGACCGACCGCGCCCCGGTCGCATCGCGCTCGTCGCGCATCGCCTGCTCGCGCCGGACCGTCTCGGGGTCGGCGCCGAGCTCGGCGGCGCGCCGGCGGGCGCGTTCGGCGGAATCCGCGGTGAGGAAGACCTTGACCTGGGCGTCCGGCGCGACGACGAGCGCGATGTCGCGCCCCTCCGCGACCCAGTCGCCGGTCGTCATCAGCGCCTGCTGCTTGGCGACGAGCGCGGCCCGCACGCCCGGGTCGGCGGCGACCCGGGAGGCGGCCTCGGAGACCGCGCGCGTGCGGATCGCCTCCGTGACGTCGCGCCCGTCGAGCACGATCCGGTCGCCCATCTCGATCTCGATCCGCTCGGCGACCTCGGCGGCGGGCGCGCCGGCCCCGTCCGCGGCGAGCGCCACGCAGCGGTACATCGCCCCCGTGTCCAGGTACGTGAAGCCGAGCTCGCGCGCGACGGCGCGGGACACGGTGGACTTGCCCGCACCTGCGGGTCCGTCGATCGCGATCACCATCTGGCCAAAGGATGGCAACCGGCAGGATCATTCGGTACGCCGCATGGCGACCCGAGTCTCACCCGCCCCCGACGCCGCGGCACGCTCGTCGCGTGCCCGCCGCGGCGCGACCGCCCGCCTCGCGCGGCGTGACGCCACGC
>JBOGYU010000664.1:0-2455 GCA_050696935.1 Solirubrobacteraceae bacterium
GGGCGGAGGCGATCGGCCTGGAGGGCGAGGCGGCGGTGGCGCAGGCGACCGAGGCCGCCCGCGCGCTGGAAGCGCACGGCGAGCCCTACACCGCCGCCCGGCTGCTGGCGGACCTGCTGCCGTTCCTGGACGAGGGCGTGCGCCGGCCGCTCGCCGAGGACGTCGCCGAGCGCCTCGCCCGGATGGGGGCGCGGACGAGCGCGGCCGACGCCCGCCGCCTCTACCGGTCGAGCAGCCGCCGGAGCCGCAGGGCGTTGCGCACGGCGAATCCCTCCCAGTCGTTGTTGAAGTAGGCGAACAGCTCGCCGCCTTCGGCCAGCGCGGCCACCCGCGGCGCGAGCTCGCGCAACTCGGACTCGCTGTAGTTGCCGCGCCGCCCGCGCGCGCCGAAGTGCAGGCGCAGGAAGGACCAGTCGGCGGTCCGCACCCACGGCTGCCACGGCCGCGCCGGGTGGTCGCCGACCGCGAGCGCCACGCGGTGCCAGCGCAGCAGCTCCAGCACCTCCTCGCAGAACCAGCTCTCGTGGCGGAACTCGAAGCAGTGCCGGCCGGGCGGGAGCAGCTCCAGCGCCCCGGCCAGCCGCGGCACGTCGCGCTGCATCCGCTCCGGGAGCTGCCACAGCACCGGCCCGAGCTTCGGCGAGGCCGCCAGCGGCGCGATCCCGGCGTAGAAGCGCTCGATGCCCTGCTCGATGTTCGTCAGGCGCTTCATGTGGGTGAGGAACTGGCTCGCCTTCACCGCGAACACGAAGCCCGGCGGGGTCGCCTCCAGCCACCCCGCCACCGCGCCCGGCTTGGCGAGCCGGTAGAAGGTCGAGTTCACCTCCACCGTGTCGAACAGCGTCGCGTAGTGCGCCAGCCACCGGCTCGGCGGCGTGCGCGGCGGGTACACCCGCCCCCGCCAGTCGGCGTAGTTCCACCCCGAGCAGCCGACGCGGATCGACGTCATGCCTCCAGAATGCCGGCGATGGCCCGCATCTTCGCCACCCGCGTGCTGCCGTTCCCCGCGCTCGAGCGGCTGAAGGCGGAGCACGACGTGCGCGAGTGGCCGGGCGAGCTCCCGCCCACGCCGGAGGAGCTGCGCGCGCACGCGCGCGAGGCGGACGCGCTGCTCACGCTCGTCACCGACCCCGTGGACGCCGCCCTGCTGGACGACTGCCCGGACCTGAAGGCGATCGCGAACATGGCGGTGGGGACGGACAACATCGACACGGAGGCGGCCGCAGCGCGCGGGATCCCGGTCGGCAACACGCCGGACGTGCTCACGGACGCCACCGCCGACCTCGCGTTCGCCCTCCTGCTCGCGCTCGCCCGGCGGATCGTGCCCGGCGCCGCGCAGGTGCGGGACGGGGAGTGGCGCACGTGGGAGCCGGCGGGCGACCTCGGCGCCGACCTCGCCGGCGCCACGCTCGGCATCGTCGGCCGGGGCCGGATCGGCCAGGCGGTGGCGCGCCGGGCGGAGGGCTTCGGCATGGAGGTGATCCACAGCTCGCGCTCCTCCGGCATCCCGCGGGAGGAGCTGCTCGAGCGCGCCGACTTCGTCTCGCTGCACACGCCGCTGACCGCCGAGACGCGGCACATGGTCGACGCCGGCTTCCTGGCCCGCATGAAGGAGACGGCCCTGCTGGTCAACACGTCGCGCGGCGGGGTGGTGGACCAGGACGCGTTGCGGGCCGCGCTGATCGACGGCGCGATCGCCGGCGCGGCGCTCGACGTCACCGATCCCGAGCCGCTGCCCGCCGACCACCCGCTGCTGGAGGCGCCGAACCTGCTGGTGGTCCCGCACGTCGGGTCGGCCACGGTGGGCACGCGCGCCAAGATGGCCGGGATGGCGGTCGACAACCTGCTCGCCGCGCTCGCCGGCCGGCCGATGCCGCACCCGGTGGCGTGACCCGCGTCGCGGTCGTCGACATGGGGACCAACTCCACGCGGCTGCTCGTGGCCGAGGTGGACGGGGGCGGCCTGCGCGAGCTCCGCCGCGAGTCGATCGTCACCCGGCTCGGCGAGGGCGTCGACGCCACCGGGCGGCTGGGCGACGCGCCGCAGGAGCGCGTGCTCGCCGCGCTCGAGCGCTTCGCGCCGGCCGTCCGCGCGGCCGACGTGCGCACCGCCGTGATGACCTCGGCCGTGCGCGACGCCGCCAACGGCGCGGCGTTCGCGGCCACGGTGCGCGATCGCCACGGGCTGGAGGGCCGCACGCTCTCCGGCGACGAGGAGGCGCGGCTCACGTTCCTGGGCGCGACCGCCGAGCGCGGCGACGAGCGGCTGCTGGTGATCGACATCGGCGGCGGCTCCACCGAGCTCGTGGTCGGCGAGCGCCGCGCGGTCGCGTTCCACGTCTCCACCCAGGTCGGCGTCGTCCGGCACACGGAGCGCTATCTGCACGGCGACCCGCCGCGCGCGGACGAGATGGACGCCCTCGCCGCCGACGCGCGCTCGACGCTGCGCGCCGCGG
>JBOGYU010000665.1:0-2454 GCA_050696935.1 Solirubrobacteraceae bacterium
ACCGGGGTCAGACCCCCTGAGTCCCCACGACCGAGGGGGTCAGACCCCTTGAGTGTGGTGGACGCAGATCTGCGGTCGTCGATCGGCAGTGCGGCGGCCGCGATCGCGGCGATCAGCAGGATCGGCGCGAGGAAGCGCATCAGCCGGCGGGCTGGTGGTCGGGCCGGGCGGCGTCGCCTGCCTCCACCGCGCCGCGGGCGAGGATCGCGCTCGCCGCGCTGGCGGGGTCGAGCCGCCGCGCGACCACGGCGTCGACCAGCTCGGCGACCGCCGGATCCTCGTGCAGGGACGCCTCGAGGGCGCGCCGCAGGCGCATCGTCGCCAGCCCCAGCACCTCGCTCATCAGGTTGCGGCGCCGGCGCTCGGACAGCGTCCCCTCCGCCTCCACGTACGCGCGGTGCTCGGCGATCTTCTCCGCCAGCTCCTCCACGCCGGTCGCCCGCACCGCCTCGGTCTTGACGATCGGCACCCGCCAGCCCTTCTGCGGCGCCAGCGACAGCACGCCGCGGATCTCCCGCACCATCGTGTCCGTGAGCGGGTGGTCGGACTTGTTCACGACGATGATGTCCGGGATCTCCATCACCCCGGCCTTGAGCGCCTGGATCGAGTCGCCCGACCCCGGGATCAGCACGAGCACCACCGAGTCCGCGTGGTCGATCACGTCCACCTCGGCCTGCCCCACGCCGACGGTCTCCAGGAACACGTCGTCCTTGCCCGCGGCGTCCATCAGCAGCGCGGCCTGGAGCGCGGCCTCGGCGAGTCCGCCGAGAGCGCCGCGCGTGGCCATCGAGCGGATGAACACGCCCGGGTCCAGGAAGTGCTCGGACAGGCGTATCCGGTCGCCGAGCAGCGCGCCGCCGCGGAACGGGGAGCTGGGGTCGATCGACAGCACGGCGACCTCGCGGTCGCGCTCGCGCTGGAGCTTGACCAGCGCGCCGATCAGCGTCGACTTGCCGGCCCCGGGCGGGCCGGTGAAGCCGACCACGGCGGCGTTGCCGGTCCGCGGGTAGACCTCCCGGACGAGCTCCCACCCCTGCGGGTCGTCGTCCTCCACGAGCGAGATCCCCCGGGCCAGCGCGCGCTTGTCGCCCGCGAGCAGGCGCTCGGCAAGGCTGGGCGGGGTGTCCGGCATGAGCGGGGCATTCTACGATCAGGCTGCGATGGCGACGCTCGCCAAGCCGCCCACGCCGCTGCACGTGCGCGGCGCCCCGGAGCCGCTGCACGGCGGCCCTGTGGAGCTCCTGCGGTTCCTGCGCGGGCACGGCATGCTCAACCTCAGGTACGGCCGGCTGTTCGTGCGGTGGGCGTGGCTGAAGCTGCGCTGGCGCGGGCGCCTGCGGACGGACGGGCTGTGCTTCGTGGGGCCGGGGGTGAAGCTCGAGATCGGGCGCGAGGCGGTGCTCCGGCTCGGGCGCTGGTCGTGGATCGGGCACGGGACGAAGATCCGCGTGCACGAGGGCGAGGCGGAGATCGGCGCCAAGACCGTGCTCGGCCAGGAGTGCACGATCTCCTCCTTCCAGCACGTCTCGATCGGCCGCGAGTGCATCGTCGCCGACCGCGTGATGCTGATCGACTTCGACCACGGCGTGGTCGAGGCCGAGCGCCCGATCCGCCTGCAGGGCATCTACAAGCGCGACGTGCGGGTGGGCCACAACTGCTGGATCGGCTACGGGGCGTGCATCCTGCGCGGGGTGACGGTGGGCGACAACGCGATCGTCGGCACCTCGACGGTCGTCACGAAGGACGTGCCGGCCAACGCGGTGGTCGCCGGCGCGCCGGCCCGGGTGCTGCGAATGCGCCCGGAGCCCGAGTCGCTGCGCTGGGATTGACGTTCCGCGGGAATTTCACGGCGCGGGAACGGTCCTTACGGAGCATGGGCCCCATGAGCGTGCTGCGCATCCGCGACGTCCGGCTCCTCGTCGGGGCCATCGGGCTCTCCGCGCTGGGGGACATCCTGCTGTGGGTCCCGCTCGCGCTGCACATCGAGGACCTGACGGGCTCGGCGCTGGCGATCTCGGCGTTCTTCCTGGCGCTGTGGGGGCCGGTGGTCCTGCTCGGTGGGGTTGCCGGCTTGCTGGTGGACCGGTTCGAGAACGCCCGCCTGCTGGTCGGCGTGTCGTTCGCCCAGGCGGTGGCGGTGGCCGGGATCGCGCTGTTCGCCGACTCGCTGGGTGCGATCCTCGCGCTCACGGCGCTGCTCGGGGCGGGGGTCGCTGTGAGCGCGCCCGCCGAGTACTCACTGCTGCCCGCGGCGGCGGGCGAGGAGCGGGTCGCCGAGGCGAACGGGCACGTCGAGGCGGCGCGCTACCTCGGCATGACGGCCGGACCGCTGATCGGCGGCGTGCTGGCCGCCGCCGGCCTGCTGGAGGTCGCGCTGCTGCTGGACGCCGCCTCGTTCGTGGCGGTGGCCGTCTTGGTCGCCCGGATGCGGGCGCGGCGCCGGCCGCACTCGGC
>JBOGYU010000666.1:0-2451 GCA_050696935.1 Solirubrobacteraceae bacterium
GCCCTGCTCGCCGTCGGCGGGCTCGAGCTTGCCGCGCTAGCCGGCGCGGCGGCCGAAGGCGCGCGCCGGGGCCTACCGGTCGTCCTCGACGGCTACGCGGTCGCCGTCGCCGCGCTCGCCGCCGAGCGCCGGGATCCGGCGGTCGGGGAAGCCCTGATCGCCAGCCACCGCTCGGCCGAGCCCGGGCACGACAGCATCCTCGCCGAGCTCGGACTGGAGCCGCTGCTGGACCTCCGCCTGCGCCTGGGCGAGGCGTCCGGGGCGCTGATCGCGCTGCCCGTCATCGCGGCCGCTGGCGCCCTCCAAGCCGGCATGGCCACCTTCGAGGAAGCCGGCGTCGAGCGCCGGAGCTGACCAGAACGATGCGAGCTGCGCGCCACGCGCTGGACGGCGCCACGCTCGCCCTCGGTCTGCTCACGGTGATCCCCGCGCGGGCGCGCACGACCCCCGGCGGCCTCGGCTCGGCCGCCGGGTGGTTCCCAGCAGTCGGTGCGCTCGTCGGCCTCGCGGCGGGCGCGGTGCGTCTCGGGGCGGACCCGTCCCTCGGCCCGGGCGTAGCCGCCGTCCTGTCAGCGATCGCGCTCGTGGCCGTCACCGGCGCCCTGCACCAGGACGGCCTCGCCGACTGCGCCGACGCGCTGGGCGTGCGCGGTGGCCGCGAGCGCCGGCTCGCGGTCATGCGCGACTCGACCATCGGCGCCTTCGGGATGCTCGCGCTCGCGCTGTGGGCCGTGCTGCTCGTAGCGGCGCTCGCGGCCCTGCCACGCCACCAGATCATCTGGGTGCTCGTGCTTGCCGGGGCCCTGGGGCGCTGGGCCGCGGTGCTGCACGCCGCGGCGCTCCCGCCCGCCCGGCGCGACGGGCTTGGAGCGGCGTTCGCGCCTACGGCGGCCTCGGTCGCGGTTGCGAGCGCGATGGTGATCATCGCCGCGCTGCTCCACCGGCCGATCGCCGCGCTCGCCAGCGCGGGGATGGGCATCGCGGTCGCGCTGGCCGTGAGCACCTGGGCGCGCCACGCCCTCGGCGGCCGCACGGGCGACACCCTCGGCGCAACCGTGGCCCTCACGGAGGTGCTCGTCTGCGTCGTCCTGCTCGGCTTCGTCCGGCAGTAGCTCCCACGGGCTGACCGGGAGCTGATGGTGGCGCACCCGTGAGACCATCGCCCGGAGCCACCTGCTCGTCAGGTCCACCCTGGAAGCGGCCGCAGGGGGCGGTCCTGTCCGCGGGCGACGGCCGGCGGCTCATGAGGTGATGACCAAGCTTGTCGACATGGAGCGTCCTCCGGCCGACGGCCGCCGCGGCTGGCTGATCGTCGGTGCGCTCTCGGTCACCGTCACCGTGGCGTACGGCGTTCTCCAGTACGCCTTCGGCGTCCTCCTGCCGTTCATGCATCAGGACCTCGGATGGAGCCGGACCGAGATCACGGGCGCGTTCTCCCTCCCGTTGCTCGCGTCGGCGGCCGGGGGCCTCGTCGTGGGTCCGCTGCTCGACCGCCACGGTCCAAGGCTCCTGATGACGGCCGGTGCTGCCGCCGCGGCATTGCTGGTCGCGGGCTGGTCGCGCGTGCATACGCTTGCGGAGCTCTACCTCGTCTTTACGGGGCTCGGGTTGACGATGGCGACGCTCCTCTACGAGCCCGTCTGCACCGTCGTGACGAAGTGGTTCTCCGTCCGCCGGCAGGGGGCTCTCACCACGGTCACCTCGTCGGCGCGACGGCGAGCCTGATCTTCTCCCCACTCACCGAGCGCCTGCAGGCGAGCCTCGGCTGGCGCGATGCGCTGCTTGTGCTCGCCGCGACCCTCGGCGCGCTCGCAATCCCGCTGCACGCACTTGTGCTGCGCTCGGCCCCGGACGCCGGGGGTACGGCGCCGCGCGAGCACGTGCGCCCACGTCGCCAGATGCTCAGATCCAGCTCGTTCTGGCTCCTGACCAGCGCCTTCACGTCCGCGTCCTTCTCGACGTACGCGATCGTCGTCCATCTCGTCTCGCTGCTCATCCACGGCGGCAGCGACGCCGCGTTCGCGGCGTTCGTAGCCGGGCTCCTCGGGATCTCGCAGCTTCCCGGCCGCCTCATGTTCGTCGTCGTGAGCCGCCGGCTCGGCGAGGCCGCTCTGCCCGTCGCGGTCTTCGGCCTCGGGGCGGCAGCGTTGGTTCTCCTCGCGCGCGAACGCAGCGACTGGGCGGCGATCGTCTTCGCCGTCAGCTTCGGCGCGAGCAACGGAATGGCAACCCTTCTTCGCGCGACGCTTGTCGCCGACCTCTGGGGACGCGAGCGCTACGAATGCAGCATCCGGTCTTCCGGGCGCGCGGTCTGGAGAATGAACTCCTCCAGTATCTCAGCGACGTTGTCGAGCGACGTGAGGCCAACCGCTATTTCACCGCCACCCTGTGGTTCCGGATGCTCGAGGCGGCGCTGCATGTTCGGCACCGGCCAGGACGTGGCCGGCTCAT
>JBOGYU010000667.1:0-2438 GCA_050696935.1 Solirubrobacteraceae bacterium
TCCTCATCCTGGTCTCCGACTTCTTCGACGGCGTGCCCTGGCTCGAGCGCGTCTACGTCTGCGGCAGCCTGTGGGACGCCTACGAGATGGGCGCGCAGGCCGACGTGCACTGCTACACGCCGGCGGAGTTCGACCGCAAGCGCGACCAGCTCGCGGTGGTCCGCGACGCCGCCGAGCGCGGGCTCGAGCTGCTCCCCGAGCCCGCGTGAACTTCCGGGGACTGTCCCCAAGCGCAAGCCGGTCCCAGACCCCGTGCGGCCCTAAGAGGGACAGTCCCTAGGCGATCTTCACCATTCGCTCGATCGGGAGCCGGGCGCGGTCGGCGATGTCGGCCGGGACCTTGACGGCGGGCGAGCGCTCGCGCAGCGCGTCGCGCAGCTTCGGCAGCGTGATCATCTTCATGAAGCGGCAGCTCGCGGCCTCGTTGGCGGCCACGAAGTCCACGTCCGGCCGCGCCTCGCGGAGCGGGTGGAGCATGCCGGTCTCGGTCGCGACGATCGCCGTGGAGCCCGCTGGGGCGGCCTTCGCGTAGCCGAGCATGCCGCCGGTGGAGAGCATGTGCACGCCGTCCGGGTCGACGTCGCCGGCCGCGACGTACTCCATCACCGAGGTGGAGCAGCCGCACTCGGGGTGGATGAGGAAGTCGGCGCCCGGATGCGCCTCGCGCATGCCGGAGATGTCCGCCGGGCGGATGCCGGCGTGCACGTGGCACTCCCCGTCCCATACGCGCATCTTGCGGCCGGTGACCTTCTCCACGTAAGCGCCCAGGAACATGTCGGGCCCGAACAGGATCTCCGTGTCCTCGCCGTGCTCGCGGTAGATGTGCTCGACCACCGCGACGGCGTTGGACGACGTCACGCAGTAGTCCGTCTCGGCCTTCACCTCGGCGGTCGTGTTGACGTACATCACCGTGATCGCGCCGGGGTGCTTGGCCTTCCAGGCCCGCAGCTGGTCGGCGGTGATGGAGTCGGCGAGGGAGCAGCCGGCGTCCGGGTCGGGCAGCAGGACGGTCTTGTCCGGGGAGAGGATCGACGCGGTCTCGGCCATGAAGTGCACGCCGCAGAAGGCGATCACGTCGGCGTCGGTGGCCGCCGCCTGCTGGGACAGGCCCAGCGAGTCGCCGACGAAGTCGGCCACGTCCTGCACCTCGGGCAGCTGGTAGTTGTGGGCGAGGATGACCGCGCCGCGCTCGGCGGCGAGCGCGCGCACCTCCTCCTGCAGGGCGGGGATGTTGTCCAGGGAGAGCAGGGTCATGTGGGGAGGGCCTCCAGGGCCAGGGAGAGATCGAGCCCGGGCGCCGAATGGGTCAGGGCGCCCATCGAGACGTAGTGTAGACCTTCAATGGTCGCATAGACCAAAACTGACTTGGGTCCCTCCCACCCCACGCCGCCGGACGCCTCGAGCTCCGCGCGGCCAGCCACCTGCGCCACGGCGGCGCGGACCTCCTCCGGCGACATGTTGTCCAGCAGCAGCCGCGGCGCGCCGGCCGCGAGCGCCGCGTCGATCTCCGCCGCGTCCCGCACCTCGACCGCCAGCGGGAGGTCGGGCCGCGCGGCGCGGGCGCGGCGCACCGCCTCTCCCACGCCGCCCGCCGCGGCCGAGTGGTTCTCCTTGATGAGGATGGCGTCGTAGAGCCCGGCGCGGTGGTTGACGCCGCCGCCGTCGGCCACCGCGCGCTTCTCGAGTTGCCGCAGGCCGGGCGTGGTCTTGCGCGTGTCGAGGATCTTCGCGCCGCCGCCCGCCTCCTCGACCGCCCGGACGACGCGCGCGGTGGCGGTGGCGACGCCGGAGAGGCGCCCGAGGAAGTTCAGCGCGGTGCGCTCGGCGGTGAGCACCGCTCGCGCGGCGCCCTCGACCCGCATGACCGGGGCGCCCGCATCCCGCCACACGCCCTCCGGCCCGAGCCGCTCGATCGCGGCATCGGGGTCCAGTCGCCGGAACACCGCCGCGGCCACCTCCAGCCCAGAGATCACCCCCGGCGCCTTCTGCGTGATGGTGGCGCGGGCGCGGGCCCCGGCGTCGACGGTCGCCTCGGTGGTGGCGTCGCCGTCGCCGACGTCCTCGGCGAGCGCGCGGTCGATGAGATCGTCCATGGCGGCGGTCAGGTTAGGGCGCGGCGACGAACGCGGTCGGCGCGGCGACGAACCCGGTCCGGGCGGCGACGAACCCGGTCCGGGCGGCGACGAACGCGGTCCGGGCGGCGACGAACGCGGTCAGGGCGCGCGGCCCAGCTCGAGGCCGGCGAGCGCGGTCTCGCCCTCGTAGACCAGGCGCCCGCGGCGGGTGACGCGGACGACCAGGCGGCCGGCGAGGTGCTGGTGCGACGAGGGCACAGTGCGGCGCTCGGCCGGGATCGGCACGTCGAGCGTGTGGGCGGCCGCCGGGTCGGCCTCGGCCTCGACCTCGATCCGGTGGCGCGGCGAGCGGCCGCGCAGCAC
>JBOGYU010000668.1:0-2429 GCA_050696935.1 Solirubrobacteraceae bacterium
GGGGAGCGCCGGCCGCCCGCCGCGGTCGTGCTGCTCTCCGACGGCGCGGCCACCCACGGCCGCGACCCGTTGCCGGTGGCCGCCGAGGCGCGCGCCATGGGCGTCCCCGTGTACACCGTCGCGCTCGGCACGCCAGAGGGGACGCTCCCCGACGGCGAGCGCGTGCCCCCGGACGTCGAGGCCCTGCGGGCGATCGCCGAGCGCTCGGGCGGGGAGGCGTTCGCCGCCGAGGAAGCCGGCGCGCTGAGCGCCGTCTACGAGCGGCTCGGCTCGCAGGTCGCCACCGAGGAGCAGGAGCGGGAGGTGACGGCGGCCTTCGCCGGCGGCGCCGCGCTGCTGCTGGCCGGCGGCGTGGCCATCAGCCTGGTCTGGTTTCGCCGCCTGATCTGACCGCCGGCGGCCGCCTTGAGATGCGCTTGAGGCTTGCCGGGTTGACTGACGGTCCATGAGCGTTTCCACCCTCCGCCGCGCGGGAGCCGCGGCGACCATCGTCACCGGTCTCGGACTGTTCGGGTTCGCGCTGCAAGGGCTCACGCGGGTCGACAGCTCGCTCGAGCGCGCCGCCGTCCGGTCCACGCCGGAGCGCGCGCTCGTCCTCGAGACCGGCGCGCGCGGCTGGGAATGCGACCGCGCCGGCAAGACGAAGGTCTAGCGGCCCTTCGGCAGCACGACCTCGACGTCGAGCCCGCCGCCCGGCCGCGCGCCCAGCGCGACCCGGCCGCCGTGGGCCTCCGCGACCGCCCGGACGATCGAGAGCCCCAGCCCCGCGCCGCGATCGTCCCGGGCGCGGTCGCCGCGCTCGAAGGGCTCGAGCAGCCGGTCCACGTAGCGGGTGTCCAGCGGCGGCCCGGAGTTCGACACGTGCAGCAGCGCACGGCCGCCCTCCTCCGCCGTTCGCACCTCGACGTGCCCGCCCGCCCGGTTGTAGCGGATGCCGTTGTCGATCAGGTTGCCGGCCAGGCGCTCCAGCAGCCGGCGATCGCCCCGGACGCGCACGGGCGCGAGGTCCCAGCGCAGGGCGATCGGGGTGGCCGCTACGTGGCGCGAGGCGGCGCGCACCGCGGCGGCGAGGTCGACCGGCTCGGAGCGGGCGAGTGCGCGCTGCCCGCGCGCCAGCTCCATCAGCCCGGCGAGCAGCGCGTCCATGCGGTCGGCCGCATCCAGCACGCCGGCGCCCATCTCGCGCAGCTCGCCGACCCCGGCGTCGGGATCCGCGAGCGCGACCTCGGCCTCGGTGCGGATCACCGTGAGCGGGCTGCGCAGCTCGTGGCTGGCGTTGGCCACGAAGCGCTCCTGGGCGGCGAAGGCGTGCGCCATCGGCGCGAGCTGCCGGCCGGCGAGCACCCAACCGAGCCCGGCGGAGACCAGCGCGGCCCCGGCGAGCGCGATCGCGTACTGGACCACGAGCGCGTCCAGGGCCGCCTCCGCGTCGGCTCGCGGCAGCGTGCGCTCCAGGTGCCGGCCGACGAGCCAGTAGGACGCCGCCAGCAGCAGCGCCGCGGTGACGACGAGCAGCCCCCCGTAGAGGGCCGTGAGCCGGCTGCGCAGGCGGAAGCGGCTCACAGCCGGTAGCCGCTGCCGCGCACCGTCTCGATCAGCGGCGGATCGCCGAGCTTGCGGCGGAGGGTCATGACGGTCATGCGCACGGTGTTGGACAGCGGGTCGAGCTCCTCGTCCCACACCCGCTCCACCAGCGCCTCAGGGCTCACGACCTGCCCGCGGGCGGCGAGCAGCGCCTCCAGCACGGCGAACTCCTTGGGGGCCAGCGCCAGCGCACGGCCGGCGCGCGTGGCGACGCGGCGGCCCGGATCCAGCTCGAGGTCGTGCGCCGCCAGGGTCGGCGGCAACGCCTCGCCGCGGCGGCGACCCAGCGCGCGCAGCCGGGCGACCAGCTCGGCGAAGCGGAACGGCTTGGACAGGTAGTCGTCGGCGCCCAGCGCGAGGCCGTCCACCAGCTCGTCGGTCGATCGGGCGGCGGTCACCATGATCACCTTCGTCGCCGGCCGCTCTGCGGTCAGCGCGCGGCACACGTCGTCGCCGTGCATCCGCGGCAGGTCGCGATCGAGCACCACGACGTCGTAGGGGACGACCCGCGCCTTGTAGAGCGCCTCTGCGCCGTCCGGCGCGATGTCGACGGCCATGCCCTCGCGGCGCAGTCCGCGCGCGACGGCGGCGGCGACCCGGGGCTCGTCCTCGGCGACCAGCACACGCATCCGGCGGACCGTAGGCGCGCAAGCTCAAGGTCAGCTCATGGGCGGCTCAGCGGCGGATGAAGCCGCGACCTTATGCGCTGCTGACGCGCGGGCGGCCAGCCTGGCGAGGACACCTACGAAGGGAGCATCTCCATGCGCCGCCCACTCGCACTCATCCTGGCCGTCGGCTCGCTCGCCGTCGGCGTCCCCGCCGCCGCCGTCGCCGCCGGCGGCGAC
>JBOGYU010000669.1:0-2427 GCA_050696935.1 Solirubrobacteraceae bacterium
GCCTCGACCGCCTCCCGCACCGCCGGCCCGTCCAGCGGATCGACCACAACCGCCTCCGCTCCCTGCTCGCTCAGCGCCGCGGCGCGCTCCGGCGACCGCGTGGTGCCGACCACCTCGTGCCCGCGCTCCAGCAGCCGCGGGACGAGCCGCCGGCCGAGCGTGCCGGTCGCGCCGGCCAGGAAGATCCTCATGGTGTCTCCTTTCATGCTGTGTCAGATGGAGACGAGATGGCCGAACCGCCGGTGACAGAGCTGCGGCCGCTGATGCTGTCGATCGCCTACCGGATGGTGGGCAGCTTCAGCGAGGCGGAGGACCTCGTGCAGGAGGCGTACCTGCGCCTGCACCAGGAGGAGGTCGCGAACCCGAAGGCGTGGCTGACGACGGTGACGACGCGCCTGGCGATCGACCACCTGAAGTCGGCGCGGGTGCGGCGCGAGCAGTACACCGGCACGTGGCTGCCCGAGCCGGTGCTCGCCGACCCGGCGCCCGGCGCGGCCGAGCGCGCCGAGACCCTCTCGCTCGCCTTCCTCGTCGTGCTCGAGAGCCTGTCGCCGGTCGAGCGCGCCGTCTTCCTGCTGCGCGACGTCTTCGACTACGGCTACGAGGAGATCGCGGAGATCGTCGGCAAGAGCGCGGCCAACTGCCGCCAGCTCGCGGTCCGCGCCCGCCGCCACGTGGAGGCGCGCGAGCCGCGCTTCGAGGCCTCGCGAACGCAGCGCGACGAGCTCGGCCGGCGCTTCCTGGCCGCGGTCCGGGAAGGCGAGACCGAGCCGCTGATCGAGCTGCTCGCGGAGGACGTCGCGTTCTACGGCGACGGCGGCGGGAAGGCGCCCGCGATCCCGAGGCCGCTGCACGGGCGCGAGAGGGTCGCGCGGTTCGTGCTCGGCCTCGGGCGGCTCGCGCGGCGACAGACGATGACCCTGCGGCCGGTGGAGGTCAACGGCCAGCCGGGCGTGCTGGCGCTCGACGCCGCCGGCCACCCGATCGGCGTGCTCTCACTCGACATTGCCGACGGGACGGTCCACGCGATCCGGTCGGTGGTCAACCCCGAGAAGCTGACTCACATCTCCAGCACGATCTTGCCGAGCTTGCCGCCGGACTTGAAGCGCTCGTAGGCGGCGGCGACCTCCTCGAGCGGGAACGTGGCGGCCACCGGCACCGCGAGGTCGCCGGAGGCGAAGCCGGGCAGGACCGCCTTCTCCACCAGCCGCGTCGCGGCCGCCTTCTCCTCCAGCGAGCGCGCGCGCATGGTCGAGCCGTGGATCCGCGCCCGCTTGCCCATCAGCGCCCGCAGGTCCAGCTCGATCTTCGCGCCCGCCTGTACGCCGATCACGCAGATCCGGCCGCCGAGGGCGAGCGCCTCGAGGTTGCCGGGGAAGTTCGGCGCGCCGACGAGCTCGAGGATCACGTCGAACGGCCCGGCGCCCACGAACTCGGACGGCTCGAGCGCGTTGACGCCGAGCGCGGCGACCCGCTCGCGCGCGTGGTCGTCGCGGACCGTGGCGCTCACCCGCGCCCCGGCCATCGTGCCGAGCTGGACCGCCGCCATGCCGACCCCGCCCGCCGCGCCGTGCACCAGCAGCCGCTCGCCGACCATGAGGTCCGCCTGGGTGAACAGCGCGTCGTGCGCGGTGAAGAACACCTCCGGGACGCCGCCCGCGGCGATCCAGTCGAGTTCCTCCGGCACCGGCATCGCCACCCGCTCGTGCACCAGGGCCAGCTCCGCCTGCCCGCCGCCGGCGACGATCGCCATCACGCGGTCGCCCGGCTCGAAGCGCTCCACGCCGGCGCCGCACTCGACGACCTCGCCGGCCAGCTCCAGGCCGGGGATGTCCGCGGGGGCGCCGGGCGGCGCCGGATAGCGGCCGGCGAGCTGGAGCATGTCGGCCCCGTTGAGCCCGGCCGCGCGCACTCGGACGAGCAGCTCCCCCGTCTGCGGGCGCGGATCGGGGTGCTCGCGGATCGAGATCTGGCCGTCGGCGATGGTCGCAGCGCGCATTGCGGGGCGCGATGGTATCCCGAGGCGGTGCGCCACGCACCCTGCCCGTACGGGTGTTTCCGCCTGAGGGTCTGATGGGGTAGTGGTGGTCAATGGGCGTACCCCGCCCCCGCTTACCCACCCCGTTCCTGCCGCCGCTGTGGCGGGAGTCGCGTGTCGGCTTCGAGGCCGCGCAACTCCTACGGAGCCCGGTCTGGCGGGGCGAGGGCGTGCAGCGGGGGGAGGGCCGCCCCGTCCTCCTGGTCCCCGGCTTCATGGCCGGCGACGCCACGATGGGCACGATGGCGAAGTGGCTGCGCGCCAACGGCTACCGCCCGCGGCGGGCCGGCATCCGCGCCAACATCGGCTGCTCGGAGGAGGCGTGCGCGCGGCTCGAGGAGCGCCTCGAGGCGTTCGCGGAGCGCACCGGGCGGCCGGTCGCGGTCGTC
>JBOGYU010000670.1:0-2393 GCA_050696935.1 Solirubrobacteraceae bacterium
GCCGTGGACGCCGCGCTGGCGGCGATGCTCACCTCGTTCGTCGCCGAGCCGCTGCTCACCGGCCTGGGGGCGGGCGGGTACATGCTGGTCGCCGCGCCGGGGCGCGACCCGGTGCTGCTCGACTTCTTCGTAGCGGCGCCCGGGCGGGGAGCGGATCTGTCGGGGCGGGCGCCGCTCGTGCCGGTCGACGTCTCGTTCGGGGACGCCGTGCAGGTGTTCAACGTCGGCGCGGCGTCGTGCGGGACGTACGGGACGCCCGCGGGCGTGTGTGAGGCGGCCGCGCGGTTCGGCACGATCCCGCTGGCCGACCTGGCCGCCTCGGCGGCGGCGGTCGCTCGTTCTGGCGTGGAGGTCAACGCCGAGCAGGCGTACCTGTTCGAGATCCTCTCGCCGATCCTGCGGACGTCGCCCGAGGCATGCGCGCTGTACCTCCCCGGCGGGCGGCTGCCGCGGCGGGGGGACGTGATGCGCGAGCCGGACCTGGCCGACGCGCTCGAGCGCCTCGGGGCCGAGGGGGCCGCGCCGTTCTACGGCGGCGACATCGGCGCCGCCGTGTCGGCCCGGGTGTGCGAGCTCGGCGGGACGCTCACGCGCGCCGACCTGGCGGCCTACGAGGCCCTGCCGCGGGATCCGGTGCACGTGCGCTACCGGGGGCGGGAGGTGCTCACCAACCCGCCGCCGAGCGCCGGCGGCACGCTGCTCGCCTACGCGCTCGCGCTGCTCGAGCGGGCGGGCGGCGCGCGTGACCCGCTCGCGCTCGTGGCAGTGATGGAGCGCGCGCAGGCCGAGCGGACGCCGGAGTTCCTCACCGGCCTCGCGGAGCCGAGGTTCCTGGAGCGGTTCATGGCCAGCCGGCTCGGCTCGACGACCCACATCTCGGTGCTCGACGCCGACGGCTGGGCCTGCGCCGTCACGTGCACGAACGGCGAGGGGTCGGGCGTGGTGGTGCCCGGCACCGGCGTGCACGTCAACAACATGATGGGCGAGCAGGACCTCTCCCCGCTCGGGTTCTTCACGCATCCGGCGGAGCGCCGGCTGCCGTCGATGATGGCGCCGACGGTGGTGCTGGGCGAGGACGGCGCTCCCGAGCTGGCGCTCGGCTCCGCCGGGTCGAACCGGATCCGGTCGGCGCTGCTCCAGGTGATCGTGAACGTGGTCGACCGCGGGATGGACGCCGCCGATGCCGTGGAGGCGCCGCGGCTGCACTTCGAGGAGGGGATCGTGTACGCCGAGCCGGGGATCGACGTGGTGGCGCTCGAGGCCGCCGGCCACACCATCGCCCGCTTCCGCGCGCTGAACCTGTTCTTCGGGGGGTGCCAGGCGGCCGAGCGCGACCCGGCGACCGGCGCGTTCGACGGCGGCGGCGACCCCCGGCGCGGCGGGGCGGTCGTGCTCGCTTGACCCCGTCGCCCCCGGCCCCTTGACTCGTCGCCCGTGCGGACCTTTCGACTCTTGACACCGGTCGTGAGTAGTCACTAACTTATACGAACGATGCCTCCGATCCCCGAGCCGCACGACCTGCGCGCCTCAGACGGCGAGCGCGAGGCGGTCGTCGAGACGCTGCGCACGAACGCCGCCGCCGGCCGGCTCGACGCCGAGGAGCTCGAGCAGCGGCTCGAGCGCGCGTACGCCGCCCGCACCCGCGCCGACCTCGTCCCGATCGTCGCCGACCTGCCGGCGACCGCACCCCCGCCGCCGCGGGCGCCGCGCGAATGGCCCGCGATCCCGCCGGTGATCCCGATCGCGATCCTGCTGATCGCGATCTGGGCGCTCACCGGCGCGGACTACTTCTGGCCGATGTGGCCGATCGGCGCGATGGCGCTCAGCACGCTCAAGCGCGGCCGGATCACCGCCTTCGGGCCACGAAGTAGTCGTTGAACGCGTCGGCCTCGATCGAGCCGACCGTCACTTCGTCGAAGTCCGCAAGCGCCGCGTGGATCTCCGACGGCGGCTGCCCGTCGAGCAGGCGGCGTGCCCGCTCCAGCCATCCCTGCGCCTCCGCCATCCCGCGGAAGGCGTGGGAGTCGAAGACCAGCTCCACCGCCAGCTGGGCGGCGGCCGCGTCGTCGCCCCCGGCACGCGCCAGCCGGTAGCCGCGCTCGTGCGCGGCGAGCGCGGTATCGGCGTCGAGCTGCCACCGCGCCGCCTCGCCGAGCCCGGCGAGCGCCTCGGGCGTCTCGCGCTCGGCCAGCGCCGCCTCGAAACCCGCGCGCGCCTCCGCGAACGCCCCGCGAAGGAGCGCCTCGCGAGCGGCGTCGAGCGTGGATGACGCGCGCATCGGGGCTGACGTTACGGGAAACGGGCCGCGGTCATGCAGGCGGCCGCGACGTGAGGTCGCGGACCGCCGGCCACAGGACGGCCATCAGGTGGTCGGCGACGCGGCCGGCCTGCCC
>JBOGYU010000671.1:0-2377 GCA_050696935.1 Solirubrobacteraceae bacterium
CCCGCCAGCCGGCCGCGGGTCGGAGCGAGCGCGAGCAGCACCATCATCCCGGCGGCGAGCGCGCCGATCGCACCCCTCGAGAGCGTCAGGAGCAGCGTCAGCGCGAGGACGGGGGCGGCCGCGGCCGCCGGGAGTTGGTACCGACTCTCGGGATCGCCGGCGAGCCCCGCGGCGAGGATGAGGCCGATCGCGGCGAAGGCGCCGGTGGCGTTCCAGTAGCTGAGGGGGTAGGCCAGGCGGTCCCCGGCCGTGACCACGGGGGCCAGCTCGATGAGCCCGAACCGGTCGGCGAGGCCGTAGCCGCAGGCCGCCGTGATCCCGAGCAGGAGCAGCGGCTCGGCGGGGGCGTGCCGCACCGCCAGGAGGGCGAGCGCGAAGTACGGGAGGTAGAGCAGGAGCCGCTGGAGGTCGTTCGCCGCCGCGCCGCCGTCGGGCGCCCAGGCGAGCGACGCGCCGGTCCAGGCGGTGAGCGCGGCGAGGCCGCCGAGCGCGAGCCGGCCGGGCGGGAGGCTCCTCGGGAGCGCGGCGGCCAGGGCCAGCCACGCGACGATCGCGGCCACGTTGCGCTGCTCCTCGAAGTAGCCGCCGCGCAGGCAGGCGAGGACGCCCGGGGCGAGCAGGACGGCGACGGCGAGGACTCGCATCCGGCGCGGGAGACTATGGTGCCGCCCCCCGTGCGGACGGACCGGCTCATCTCGCTGGGGCTCGCGGCGCTGGCCTTCGGGCTGGCCCTGGCGCAGAGCCCCGGGAGCCCGACGTCGGACACGAAGATCGGCCTGCACGTCGACCCGCTGAGGTTCCTGGGCGACGTGGCGTCGGCGTGGTCGCCGACGGAGGACCTCGGGCACGTGCAGGGCGGCCAGTACGGCGGCTACCTGTTCCCGATGGGGCCGTTCTTCGCGGCCGGGCGGCTGCTGGACCTGGCGCCGTGGCTCGTGCACCGGCTGTGGCTGGGCGCGCTGCTGGCGCTGGCGGCGTGGGGGACGCTCCGGCTGCTCGACGCGCTGCTGGGGCGCCCGCGCGGCGCCGGGCACGTCGTCGCCGGCCTGCTCGTGATCCTCAATCCGTACGTCGTCGTGTTCACCGCGCGCACGTCGGTGACGCTGCTCGGCTACGCGGCGCTCCCGTGGCTGCTGCTGTGCGTGCACCGCGGCCTGCGGGCCCCGCGCTCCTGGTGGTGGCCGGCGGCGTTCGCGTTGGTGGTGACGTGCACCGGCGGGGGCGTCAATGCGGCGGTGACCGCGTGGCTGCTACTCGGGCCGGTGCTGCTGGCGCTGTACGAGCGCTGGGTGGGCGGTCTCGGGTGGCGGGCGGTGGGCGGGTTCGGGTGGCGGACCGGGCTGCTGACCGCGGTGGCGTCGGCGTGGTGGGTGGTGCCGGTGCTCGTGCAGGCGCGGCACGGCGTCGACTTCCTGCGCTTCACGGAGCAGCCGGGGACGATCTGGTCGACCACGAGCCTGTCGGAGTCGCTGCGGCTGATGGGCTACTGGATCTCGTACCTCGGCGTGGGCTACGGGGGCGAGCTGCGGCCGCTGTTCTCGGACGGGGGCGTGCTGCTGTTCGCGATGCCGGTCGTGCTGGCGGGGCTGCTCGTGCCGGCGCTGGCGCTGGCCGGGTTCGGCTGGACGCGGCGCTGGCGCTACGGGCCGTTCTTCGTGGCGCTCGTGCTGGTGGGGCTGCTCGTGATGGCGGCGGGCTTCCCCGAGGGGACGCCGCTGCGGCGGGCGCTGAACTTCGCCTACAACAACGTCGAGGCGGTGCGCTTCCTGCGGACGTCGTACAAGGCCGGGCCGCTGGTGGCGATCGGGATCGCGTGCCTGGCCGGGGCGGCGGTGGCGCGTGTTCGCATGCGGTGGCCCGTCGCCGGGGTCGTGGGCGCGCTCGCGGTGGTGGCGGCGTGGCCGCTCTCGACCGGGCGGGCGCTGGACTCCCAGCTGCTGTGGGAGCGGGTTCCGGCGTCGTGGTCGGCGGCGGCGGCGCACGTAGATCGCGAGCATTCGCGCGCGGTCGTGCTCCCGGGGCAGCTGTACGCGTACTACGACTGGGGCGGGACGGTGGACGCGATCCTGCCCGCGTTGGCTGAGCGGCCCGTGGCGGTGCGCTACGCGGTGCCGTACGCCGACCTGCGATCGGTCGACCTGCTGTGGACGCTCGACGCGCTGGTGCAGCAGCGGCGGGCGCTGCCCGGCCAGCTCGCGCCGCTGCTCGACCTGCTCGGGGCGGGCGTGGTGGTCGCCGGCGCCGACGACGACCGGCGGCGCAGCGGGGCGGTGCCGGCCGGGACGGCCGCGGACGTGCTCGACCAGCTCGGGCCGGCCGATCGCGCGTGGGGGCTGGTGCGGCCGGAGCCCCGCGCGGCGGGGACGCTGGGCGGGCC
>JBOGYU010000672.1:0-2371 GCA_050696935.1 Solirubrobacteraceae bacterium
GCTCGGGCTCGAGCGGCGGCGACGACTCGGGCCGCGGCCGGGGCCGCGGACGCGGGCGGGGCCGCGGCGGCGACGACGACGACTGACGGCCCGCCATTGCGGGCAGATGAGATAGTTCACATCGGGTTCTCATGCGCTTAACAGGGGCGGGGTGCATACCAGCAGGCGATGTCGGCTGCGCGGGGGCAACGGTGAAGACCCGCGTCGCGCTCTATTCGCACGACGCGGTCGGCCTCGGCCACGTACGGCGCAACCTTGCGCTGGCGGGAGCCCTGGCCGGCGACGGGCGCCATTCGGCGCTGCTGATCGCCGGTGCCCGTGAGGCCGGCACGCTGCCGATGCCACCTGGGGTCGAGTGCCTCACCCTGCCGGCGTTCGCGAAGTCCGACGACGGCTCGTACACCAGCCGCACGCTCGACCTCTCGCTCGCCGCGCTGGTGCGGCTGCGCGCCGAGACGATCCGCGCCGCCCTCGACATGTTCGAGCCCGATGCGCTGATCGTCGACAAGCATCCGCTCGGCTTCGGCGGAGAGCTCGAGCCCGCGGTCGAGTTGCTCCGAGAGCGTGGCAGGACGCGCCTCGTGCTCGGCCTCCGCGACGTGCTCGACGATCCGGGCGTCGTGAGAGCCGAGTGGGTGCGCGACGGCGTCGAAGACGCCATCGAGCGCTTCTACGACCGCGTCTGGGTGTACGGCGACCCTCGCGTCTACGACACCGTCCGCGAGTACGGCATGGCCCCCCGGGTGGCCGCCCGGACGTCCTACACGGGCTACCTGGCGCGCCGCGAGCCGACGGACCCCGCCGACGGCGTCCCGGCCGGCCGGCTGGCGCTGTGCCTCGTCGGCGGCGGCCAGGACGGGCCCGCCGTGGCCAGCGCGTTCGCGAACGCCCCGCTCCCGCCCGGCATGACGGGAGTCGTCGTCGCCGGGCCGTTCATGCCACAGGACGCCCGGCGCCGCCTCCACGCGCTCGCCGGCCGGCGACAACGGCTCCAGGTCCTCGACTTCGTCCAGGAGCCCCAAAGGCTGCTGCGCCGCGCCGACCGCGTGGTGGCGATGGGCGGATACAACACTGTCTGCGAGCTGCTGGCGGCGGACCGCCCGGCCCTGGTGGTACCGCGCGAGCGCCCCCGCACCGAGCAGCTCCTGCGCGCGCGCCGCCTCGCCGCGCTCGGGCTGGTGCACACGCTCGCGCCGGGCGACCTGTCCCCGCGGGCGATCGGGGACTGGCTCGCGGGCGACGCCGACCGCGGCCCGCACCCTGCCGGGCTGGTGGACCTCGACGGCCTCCGGCGCGTCCCGCGCCTCATGGGCGAGCTGCTGAGCACCGGGAGGGTGGGCTCCCTTGTCGCCTGAGCGCCCGCGCGTCGGCTACGTGCTGAAGGTCTACCCGCGCTACTCGGAGACCTTCATCCTCAACGAGCTGCTCGCGCACCAGGCCGCCGGCGCGGAGATCGAGGTCTTCTCGCTGCGGCCCCCCGGCGACGGCCGCTGGCACGAGGCGGTCGGGCGCGTGGCCTTCCCGGTGACGTACGTGCCGTCGGCCCAGGGTGCCGAGCGCTTGTGGGCCGGCATCCAGGAGGCGGCGCGCGAGCTGCCGGCGACCTGGGATGCGCTCGCGGATCCCGGCGGGGCCGACTACCGCGACGTCACGCAGGCGCTGTGGCTGGCGCGCGAGGCGCGGCGCCGCCGGATCGACCACCTGCACGCCCACTTCGCGACCGCGGCGGGCCGGGTCACCCGGATGGCGGCGCGCCTGGCCGACCTGTCCTACTCCGTCACCGCCCACGCCAAGGACATCTTCCATCGCGACGCCGACCTCGCGTCGCTGCGCGCCGTGCTCACCGACGCCCGGGTCGCAGTCACGGTGAGCGACTTCAACGCGGCGCACCTGCGCGCGCTCGCCCGCCAGGCGCGCGTGGAGCGCGTCTACAACGGGCTCGACCTCGAGCAGCACACGTACGCCGACCCGGCGACCCGGCCGCCGCACGTGCTGGGCGTGGGCCGGCTGATCGAGAAGAAGGGCTTCGGCGACCTCGTGGAGGCGTGCGCCCGCCTGGCCGCCGCCGGGCGGCCCGTGCAGTGCGACATCATCGGCGAGGGCGAGCAGCAGGACGCGCTGGCGGCGCGCATCGGCGAGCATGGCCTGGAGCGCCACGTCCGGCTGCTCGGCCAGCGCACCCAGGGCGAGGTGCGGGAGGCCGTGGCGGGCGCGGCCGTGCTCGCCGCCCCGTGCGTGGTGGGAGCGGACGGCAACCGCGACGGGCTGCCGACCGTGCTGCTGGAGGCGATGGCGCTCGGCACGCCGTGCGTGTCGACGCCGGTGACCGGCATCCCCGAGGTCGTCCACCATGAGCACACTGGCCTGCTGG
>JBOGYU010000673.1:0-2364 GCA_050696935.1 Solirubrobacteraceae bacterium
GCGGGGCGAACGGACCCGAACCCATGACGCCGGATGGTAGTGCCGATACCGACACCTATGGGGGCGTCAGCCGCCACGCCGGGGGCCGTAGGTCGAGACCCACGTGCCCTCCCGGGCGGCGGCCGACAGGGCGACAGTCCCGTCAGGACCCGCCCGGGCGCCGCAGCGGCACCGGGCCTCGTGAAAGGAGATCGCATGCGCACGCCCACGACCCCGACCTGCAGCCCCGCCCGCCGGCAGCTGGCGCGGCGGGCCGCAGTCGTGCTCGCGGCCGGACTCACGCTCGCCATCGCCGCCGGCTGCGGGTCGGGCTCCGAGCGCGCCGGGCGGCCGCCCGGCGGGACGACGGCCAGCACGCCGACCAGTCGCGGCCCGCAGCACACTGCCCAGCAGGTGGCCGACCACTTCCATGCCGTCACCGGCGACACGCTGCGGATCGAGCCGCACGAGGTCACCTGGGACACACTGACGCTCGCCAGCGACAACAGCTACCAGCTAAACGACCGCTACGGGATCTTCACGATCGCCGTGCTGCACTCGGCTCAAAACGGCGAGGTGTTCAAGTCCGACGACGGCCGGCCGCTGCAGCCCGACGCAAACGGCATCTACTGGAGCCAGGGCCCCGACGGCGGCTGGAACGCGAACAAGTTCTACGGCAACGTCGTCCTGAGCTGGTCGGCCGATCGCCACGCCGTCGACGCCGCCTTCAAGCGCCTGGACGCGATCCTCTCCACCGTGGGCCAGCCCGCCGCCACGGTGCGCGCCAAGCTGCCTGCGGGCGACCAGCCCTGCCAGGCCCGCGGGATCACGCTCGCCGGGCGCACCGAAGGCACCTGCCGAGACGGGGACGTCACGCTGACCATCGTCAACCGCGGCCACGCGCTCAAGCTGCCCGGCTACACGATCAGCGTGGCGCTGACCAAGAGCGGCAACCTCATCAAGCCCGACAACCCGTACGAGCCGACCATGCGCGCCAAGGGTGAGTTCGTCGGCGTCGGCCTGCGGGTCGCCAACACCGGCAACATCCCCCTGGAGGGCGGCCTCTACGACGCGCAGCTGCGCATCGGCGACCGTTACTACGAGCAGGACTCTGGCGTCAGCTTCCGCCTCTCGGACCCCGACACGTTCCCGCTGCAGCCCGGCGAGCAGGGAACCACGATGCTCGTCTTCGACGTGCCCGCGGCCGCCGCGCGCAACGCGTTGAGCCAGGGCGCCATCGTCCTGCCCGCCGAACGCCACTCCGACGTCCAGGACGCAACCAAGCTGGGCGCCAGCCGGCTGGCGCCGATCAAGCCGAGCCAGCCCCCAGTGTCGTCGCAGAACAATGCCACCACGGCCTGACGGCGCGCCGCAGGCCGCCACGGCGTGACGTTTTCCATGGCGTTTACGCGCCGACGCGGGAGCGGGTCGCGTACGCTGAGCGAAGGCAATCGCTGCGAGCAATGGGGTCTCGTGACCGGAGCGGCCAGGCGCCGACGTACCGCACCAGCACGAGGTCTCCAGGCGAGCGCGCCAGCCGGCGCACTCGCCGAACGTCACCGCCCACCCGCGGCCAGCTGACCGGCGACGAGGTCCTCCGGTCCTGGGACATCCGACCGATGCCCGTTACGAACTCTCGCCGTCGCAGTGCAGGTGCGTGAAGTCGCCGACGGCGAGTTCGGCGGTCGGTGTCACGGCGCACAGGTCGCCCATGTCCGAGAAGCGCAGCCCAAGCTCGTCCCGGCTGCTGCAGATCGCGAGGAAGGTCCAGTCCTGCGGCGCGGGAGCCTCGGGCCAGCGGTCCCTGAGCTCGGTGAGGCCGTAGTCGGAGAGCGGCCACCAGCCGAAGCTGTAGCCCGGCAGGTCCCCGGCCGTGGTGCACTCCTCCCACCTGGCGTGTGCTCCTTGGACCTGCGCCTCGGGGTGGAGGTCGATGAGCAATGACGTGTGCAGCATTCCGCGCACCGCGTCGGTGTCCTCCCAGTAGCAGTCGCTCGGGATCTCGGTCCGCACCTCGAGCCGTGTGACGTCGGCTGCCGGGGACGTAGCGGGCGTACTTGCCACCCTCCTCGGCGGCGAACACTTGCACCGGCCCGTCCGCGGGCATCCGGATGCCGTAGGCGGACGCGTAGGGTGCGATGTCAGCCAAGTTGATCTGACACCAGAAGCGCATCGCCGTGTTTCCGGCCGCTGGCCAGCCCTCGTCCGCGTGCAGCGCGGGACAGCCGCCAACGTAGCTGCCGGCGACGGTGGCAGCCCCCTCGCGCAAGTGCCACGCCGCGATCGGCCGGCTCCACGGCCGTAGCTCCGGGCGCAGCGCGTCCCGGCGCGCCTCGTACGCGGCGCGGATCCGCTCCGGCGTCGCGTCGCCGCCCGCCTTCCACG
>JBOGYU010000674.1:0-2347 GCA_050696935.1 Solirubrobacteraceae bacterium
GCAGCATCAGCACCACCGCCCGGCGCTCCACCCGCGCCCGCCGGACCGCGCGCGCCACGTCCTCCATCGCCGACTCCGGCCCGTGCACGCGCTCGGCCACCGCGCCCACGGCCTCCACCAGCCCCGCCTGGTCGATCCGGAAGTTCGAGCGCACCGCCGCGGCCGGCGTGTCGGCCGCGAGCACCAGCACCGGCGTGCGGCTCTTGGCCGCCTCGGTCAGCCCGGTCACGGTGTTCGTGAGCCCCGGCCCCTGGTGCACGCTGCACGCGGCCAGCCGGCCGCTCACGCGCGCGTACCCGTCGGCCATGCAGATCGCTCCACCCTCGTGGCGTGCGGCGACGAACCGAGCGCCCGCATCGCGCAGCGCGTTGGTGACCGTCAGGTTCCCGCTGCCGAGCAGCCCGAAGACGACGTCCACGCCGAGGCGCGCGACCGCCCTCCCGACCGCCTCGGCGACCCGCATCGAGCTCAGGGGCGCAGGGTGCGGCGCAGCAGGATGACGCAGATCACCGCCAGCACCGCGGCGATCACCGGGATCGTGCCGCCGATCACGCCGATCACCGCCAGCACGAAGCCGACGACGGCGACGGCGGCGAGCGCCCCGCTCGCCAGCACCAGGCGGAAGGCGCGCTGCTCGCGCTGACGGCGCGACAACCCGCCGCCGGATCGAGGCTCGATTTCGCTCATGCCTTCAGATCATGCCAGCGACGCGGTTAGGATCGCGCCAAGGTGCGCACGCACGTGACGGAGAGTGACCGAGAGGAGCGGCCGGAGCGCCCCGGCGCCGCAGCCGCGCCCTCGCTCGTCGCCCACCTGCTCGACCTCCAACGCACGCTCGGCAACGCCGGCGTCGGCCGGATCCTCTCCCGCCAGGAGACCGCCACCGCCGAGCCGACCGCCGCCTACGAGTCGTGGACCGACCGCGAGGTGCGCGCGATCCAGCGCGAGCTGCGCCGCCTGCGCCTGTATGACCTGAGCATCGACGGCGACCTCGGCCGCATGACCGACCAGGGACTCGTCGAGGCGTTCGGCGGCGACAGCTGGCGCACGATGACCGCGGCCGACGCGCTCGCCCGCCTGCAGGTCGCCACCCGACCGGCCCAGGGCCGCGGCCACGACTTCCGCTACGGGGAGCTGTTCAAGGACGGCCTGCTCGACATCACGTTCGGTATCGGCTACATGGAGGAGGACGGCGGCTCGTACATGGCGGAGCTCGAGGAGGAGCTCGCCACCGCGCTCGAGGGGCGCGGGTTCGGCGAGGACCCCGACCGCGCCGACGAGCTGCTCAACGAGTCCGGCCGGGCCGGCTCGGGCACCGGCCGCCTGTTCGTGCTCGAGAACGCGATGACCTACTCGCCGCCGGCGGGCGACGCGACGCCGATCCACATCGTGGTGCGGCTCGTCTCCAACGCGGGCGGCGACCGCGGCGCCGAGACCCTTGCGGCCTTCCGCGAGGGCATGACCCAGGGCGACGTCGCCTACTACACCGGCCACGGCCGCTACGGCTCGGGCCCCGACTTCGACCGCAACTTCGCCCAGTTCACGCTGCTCGACGCGGACGGCAACGTCACCCAGACGCTCGACGACTACACGGTGCTCGAGCACGAGCTGCAGCGCGAGTCGCGCAACCCGTGGCGGCGGTTCCTGCAGCGGATCGCGAACGACACGCTGCGAGTGGACCTCTCCAACGCCGGCAACCTGCGCCTGACCGACCGCAACCGCCACGGCGAGTTCGGCGCGAAGCTCATCTACTGGGCGATGGACCAGAGCGGCACCGAGGCCGAGACCGGCGAGGGCGGCCGGCTGGCGACCGAGGCGGCGGCCCACCCGGAGCGCCGCTACCGCGTGAACGTGTTCGACGGCTGCCGGACCCAGGACTACGAACGCTCGATCCGCTCCACGCCCGGCTTCGACGCCCACTCGGCCGACGTCATCGAGACCCGCCGCACGGTCGGCTTCTACGCCGAGGCGGAGACCTTCATGTCGTTCCTGGAGGGGATCATCGGCCAGCAGTCGGCCGAGGAGGTCGTCCGCGGGATGAATCAGGAGATGCGCGAGCACGAGGACGGCGGCGGGAACACCGAGTCCGCGCCGTTCGTCGGCACCGGGCTGGGCGGGAACCCGCGCCGTTGAGCGCCGACGCCCGCCTCGCCGATCCGGACGCCTGGCCGCAGGCGAGCCGGGAGCTCGCCGCCGCCGGCGATCCCGCCGCGCTGCCCGCGCTCGTGCGCGCCTACGACAGGCCGATCGAGGGCGGCAAGCTCCCCCTGCTGGAGGCGATGGAGGCGCTCGGCGGCAAGGAGCGCGCGGCCGAGCTCGCCGCCTCGCCGGACGCCGCGGACCGCGC
>JBOGYU010000675.1:0-2337 GCA_050696935.1 Solirubrobacteraceae bacterium
GCCGAGCTCGGGGCCGCCGCCCGCCGCGCCGTGCTGGCGACCCGGACGTGGGACGCGGTCGTGGCCCGGGTGCTCGAGCTGGCGAGGGCCGGCGGATGACCGGAGGCCTCCGCCAGGCGCTGCCGGGCCTGAAGCTCACGCTGCGCCGCTTCGCGCCGCACCTGCGCCCCTACCGCGCGCTGCTCGCCGGCTCCACGCTGGCGATCTTCGTGGAGACCGCCATGCGCGTGCTCGAGCCGTGGCCGCTGAAGGTCGTGCTCGACCGGGTGCTGCCCACGCAGGAGGGCGCCGGCTCCGGGATCGGCTGGATCGACCGGATCGACGAGGGGACGCTGCTCGTCGCCTGCGGCGGCGCCGTCGTCGCGTTCGCCGCCGTGCGCGCCGCCGCCGCGTACCTGAGCACGGTGGGCATGGCGCTCGTCGGCAGCCGGGTGCTGACGCAGGTCCGCGGCGACCTGTTCCGGCACCTCCAGCACCTCTCCCTCGGCTTCCACGCCCGCGCCCGCGCGGGAGACCTCATCACCCGCCTGACGGGGGACGTCGGGCGCCTCCAGGAGGTGGCCGTCACCGCGGCGCTGCCGCTGGTCGCGAACGTGCTGACGCTGCTCGGGATGGTCGGCGTGATGCTGTGGCTGGACTGGCAGCTCACGCTCGTCGCGCTCGTCGCCTTCCCGCTGTTCTCGAGCTCGCTGATCCGCTCGGGCGGGAAGATCCGCACGGTGTCGCGCCTCCAGCGCAAGCGCGAGGGCGCGCTCGCGACCGACGTCGCGGAGGCGCTCGGCGCCATCCGGGTCGTGCAGGCGCTCGGCCTGGAGGAGCGCCTGGAGCGCGTCTTCGCCCGCCAGAACGAGCGCAGCCTGAAGGAGGGCGTGCAGGGCAAGCGGCTCGCGGCCGGCCTGGAGCGGCGGGTCGACGTGCTCGTCGGGCTCGGCACCGGCCTCGTCCTGTTCTTCGGCGCGCGCAGGGTGCAGGGCGGCGCGATGACGCCGGGCGACCTCGTGGTGTTCCTGCTCTACCTGAAGACCGCGTTCAAGCCGATGCGGGACATGGCCAAGTACACGGGGCGGCTCGCCCGTGCCGCGGCGTCGGGGGAGCGGATCGTCGAGCTGCTGGACACCGAGCCGGAGATCCGGGACCGGCCGGGCGCCGTCGACGCCGGCCGGGTGCGCGGCGCGATCCGCCTGCGCGGCGTGGAGCTGGCGTACGCGGAGGAGGCGGCGCCCGCGCTGCACGGCGTGGACCTCGAGGTGCCGTCGGGGACGCGGCTGGCGCTCGCGGGCCCGTCCGGCTCGGGCAAGTCGTCCCTGCTCGCGCTGCTGCCGCGGCTCTACGACGTGACCGCCGGCGCCGTGGAGCTGGACGGGCGCGACGTGCGCGACTACACGCTGGCGTCGCTGCGCGCGCAGTTCGCCACCGTGCTCCAGGACAGCGTGCTGTTCGGCTCCAGCGTGCGCGAGAACATCGCCATGGGCGACCCGGAGGCCTCCGACGAGGACGTCGAGCGCGCGGCCCGCGCGGCCGGCGCCGACGGGTTCGTCGCCGCGATGCCGCAGGGGCTCGACTCGGTGCTGGGGGAGCGCGGAGCGACGCTCTCCGGCGGCCAGCGCCAGCGGATCGCGATCGCCCGCGCGATGGTGCGGGACGCGCCCGTGATCCTGCTCGACGAGCCGACCACCGGGCTCGACGAGCGCGCCGAGCGGGTCGTGCGCGACGCGCTCGACCGGCTGTGCGAGGGCCGCACCAGCGTCTGGGTGGCGCACGAGCTCTCCCAGCTCCGGGACGCGGACCTGATCGTCTACCTGGAGGACGGCCGGGTGCTGGAGCGCGGGACGCACGAGGAGCTGCTCGCGCTCGGCGGGGCGTACGCGACGACCTGGGCGCGCCAGCGGGCCGAGCGCGAGCGGGCGGCCGTCCCCGCATGAGGGCGGAGGATCGTGCCCTCGCGCGGCGCGAGCCGGAGCTGCCCGGCCTCGCGCTGCTGCTCGACGACGAGGCGTTCGCCGCGGCCCTGCGGGAGGCGCTGCCGGACGCGGGGGTGCGGGGCGCTCGCGGCACGTACGTGCGGCACAAGGCCCACACCAACTGCGTGGTCCTGTTCGAGGTCCGGACGGCGAGCGGCGTCCACCTGCTGCACGCCCGCGCCGAGCGGCCCGACGAGATGGACAAGCTCGGCAAGACGTCGGGCGCGGGGACGGTCGCCGGGCCCCTCGGCGCCGGCTCCGTCCTGCTCGCCGAGCACGCGGTCGCGGCGCTGGCGTTCCCCAACGACCGCGACCTCCCCGCGCTGCCCCGGCTGGCGGGCCGCCGCGACGGCGCCTCGGTGCTCGCCTACAAGCC
>JBOGYU010000676.1:0-2336 GCA_050696935.1 Solirubrobacteraceae bacterium
GATGGCGCCCGCGCCGGCGGGCGCCATCGCCATCCGATTGCCCACCGCGATCGCTCCCGTCGGCATCGCGGCTGCCAGCATCGCGGCTCCGCCGCCGCCGCTGCCGCTGCCCGCCACGGCCGACGTCAGCGGCGCCAGGAAGCGCAGTAGCGCCGGCAGCGCGATCACGGCGACGACCATCAGCGCGAGGCCGACGAGCACGCTCAGCAGGCCGTCGTCGGCGAACACGTCGGAACCCACCAGCCGGAACGCCGCGGCGTAGATGATCGCCGCGGCCGGCTTGTAGAGGATGAACGCCAGCAGCCACGCGGTGAAGCGGCGAAACCACGTGCGGCCCGCCTCGGTGCTCGTAAAGGACGCCGCCAGCGGCAACGCGCCGGCCAGCAGCACCAGCATGCCGGCGCGCACGACCATCAGCATGATCTGCACCACCGAGACGAGAATCGCGATCAGGCCTAGCACGATCACCAACAGCGGGCCCAGCGCGCCGCCCGACGCGGCGCTGGAGAAGCCGAGCATTGCCGCGACGTTCTTGCCGAAGCCGTCGTCCTTCAGCGACGCGTCGACGACCCCGCGGGCGAAGTCGTCCGCGGCGCTGACCGCCAGGCTAATCACCGCCAGCCCGCAGCCCGACACGACCACGAGCGTCATCAGCCCCTTCAGCAGCTCGCGGCCCGGTTCCGCGCGCTGCTCCCACGCCATCCGAGCGCCGCCGATGATCACGCCGAGGATCGCCGCCGCGGCCATGTACCACCACAGCTGCGACTGGATGAAAGCCACCGCCGGCGATGCCGTCGTGCCATCCGCGGTCGTCACGTTCGGCGTCCCGATCTTCACCCACACGGTGCCCAGCGACCCCACCGCCTTGGACACGCCCTCCCCCACCGCGTCCGCCAGCGCATTCACCGCGCTATCCGCGACACCGCCCACCACATCGCCAACGACCTCCTTACCGTGGCAGAAGGGGTCGTAGATCTTGCAGGCCATCAGGTGCCGCTCCACGGCACGTAGCCACTCAGGTTCTGCAGGCCCTCGAAGGCCGCGAACGGCCCCTGTGAGGTTGCGATCACGATCTTCCAGTCGCCACGCTCCCAGCGCATCGACAGCGGAAGACGTGCGTATCCCTCAGCGCGCACCGCGAACGCAAGATCGACCGTCGCTTCAGCAGCGCTGTAGCTACTCAGACGGAAGCCCGCCAGCTGTAGGCCCCCCGACGAGTCGTAACTACCGCCAGATGTGGCGTCCTTCTCGATCGTCGCGTCGCGCGCTGCGCCCTCGGCCGTCAGCTCGCGCAGGATCTTCGGATCACCCTCTGACACAGCCACCGTCGCAACGAAGTTGACGGCCGCGAAGAGGGCGCCGGTGGGCGAGTGGGCGAAGCAGAGCCGGCGCTTGCCCTGCTTGATGCCCGGGCCGACGGTCTTCGGTTCGGTGGGCGCTGCGATGGTGCCGACGAGCTCCCACTGCGCCTCTGGCGGCACGGCGGGGACCTTCTGGTCGCCGGCCGCAAGGCCGCACACGCTCGCGTTGGGGTCCTTGCGCGTGGGTGCCGGCGCGGGAGCGTTCTGGCTGGGCTGGCCGTTCGAGTCGTCGTCGTTGCCACCGGGCCGGACGAGCAGCAGCACCAGGCCGACGAGCACGAGGCCGCCGACGAATACGGCGGCCAGGACGAAGCCGCGCTGGGACCAGGGGCTGCTGTTGTGCTCGTTGGAGGGCGCGTCGGCCACGGTTCGCGAAGTCTCCCCCTGGCTAGCTGGGGTCGGGGGTTAGACGAGGGCTCCGACGAGTGCTGACGCTGAGCCGACCACCACGCAGCCGGCTGCGACCCACCCGAGACGCGCGGCGTGCTCACCGCCCTGGCTGCCGTGCCGGTGCGACAGCGCCATCTGAGCGCCGGCGACGATGACGCCGAGCACGCAGATCCCGAACGCGATCCACGCGCCCCACTGCAGGATCGTCAGGAACTTGTCCGAGCCGGGCGGCTTCTTGCCCTGCCCGGGGTCGGGGATCTGGGCGAACACGGTCAGCGCCGCGACGGACAGCTGGTCAAGCACGAGCTACTCCCTTCCGAGGTGGGTCTGCTGCGGGCGGGCGATGCACCTCCGCATCGTCGTGCCGAGGGTCAGGGGGCGGACCGGGCGGCGCGAGCTCGTCGATCGCGCCGAGCAGAGCGCGGGCGGCGGTCGGCGCCGAGCCGGCGTCGATCGGTTCACCGAGTCGCCACGGCTCGTGCCACGGCAGGCGCCAGACGGCTGGCACGCCGCCGGCGACCAGGCGGGCGAGGTCGCGCAGCGGCGGGGGCGGTCGGCCGGGCGCGTCCGCGACGAGCACGAGCC
>JBOGYU010000677.1:0-2335 GCA_050696935.1 Solirubrobacteraceae bacterium
CGCGGCGTCTACGCCGGCATCGGCGGCGCCGCCGGGCTGGCCGGGCGTGCGGCGGACGGGATGCTGGCGCTGAGGCGGGCGGGCGACGGCCGGGCCCTCTCCACCACGCCGCACGGCGCCACGGCGATCGGGGCGATATACGGCCTGATCGGCGACGCGCTGGAGCGCGAGGGCAGCGACCTGCACGAGCCGATGACGGTCCGGGTGGGTGGCCGGGCGGTCGAGCCCGGTCGCGTCCCCGGGGCCACGCCGTGGCTCGTCGTGTTCGTCCACGGGCTGTTCGAGACAGAGTTCTCGTGGGGCTTCGGCGGCCGCGAGACCTACGGCGCCCGGCTCGCCCGGGAGCTGGGCTGCACGCCGGTCTTCGTCCGCTACAACACCGGCCGGCACGTCTCCGAGAACGGGCGGTCGCTGGCCGAGCTGCTGGACGCGGTGGTCGGGGAGTGGCCTGTGGACGTCGAGCGGATCGCGCTCGTCGGCCACTCGATGGGCGGCCTGGTGGCGCGCAGCGCCTGCCACCACGGGGGCGAGTGGGTGCGGCCCGTCCGGCACGTCGTCTCGCTCGGCTCGCCGAACACGGGCGTGCCGCTCGAGCAGGCCGTGCACGTCGCGAGCGCGGCGCTGGAGGCGCTCCCGGAGACGCGGCCGCTCGCCGGCTTCCTGCGCCGGCGCAGCAACGGTATCCGCGACCTGCGGCGGGGCTCGCTGGTGGACGAGGACTGGCGCGGCCGCGACCCGGACGCGCTGCGCGCGGCGGCCTGCCGGGAGGTGCCGCTGCTCGAGGGCGTCACCCACTGCTTCCTGGCGGCGACGATCACGCGCAGCCCCCGGCACCCGGTGGGGCGTCTGGTCGGCGACTGGCTCGTGCTGGAGCCGAGCGCGTCGTACAAGACCGAGCACGCGCTGCACGTCGGCGGCCTGCACCACCTCGCGCTGCTCAACCACCCGGAGGTGTACGAGCGGCTCGCGACAGTCCTTCGAGGCGGGTGGCCAGCCAGTCCACAGCCGGCTCGTGCTCGGGCTTCATGAGCACGCTGCGCAGGATCCTGGCCGACGGGGCGTCGGCGCGCAGGTGCGGGAGGTGGGCGGCCTCGACCTGGAGGGTGCTGAGGAAGACCGGGTCGTGCGGATCGTCCATGCCGGCGCGCAGGATCGCGGCGCTGGCGGCGTCGACGGCCGTGAGGCTGCCCGCGCGGGGCAGGTACGTGACGATGTCGAGCTCGGGCTCGACGTGCAGCTCGTAGTGCTCTGACGCTCTGAGGCGGTCGGCGAGGGCTCGCGCGGCGCGGCGGGCGGCGGAGACGACTGGGGCGATGTCGACGGCGCGCAGCGTCAGCCACAGCGCAGCGGCAGCTGCCCCGGCGCGCGAGCACTCGAGGCTGATCTCGCCGAGGTGCAGCTCCTCCGAGGTGAAGTAGGTGTAGGGGGAGTCGTGTGCGTACAGGCGGCCGACGGCCGGGTCGGCGAACAGGACCGCCCCGCATCCGTACGGCTGGAGGCCGTGCTTGTGCGGGTCGATCACCACCGAGTCCGCCGCTCCGATCGCCTTGAGCGGCGCCGGCGCGTCCTCGAGCAGCGCGAAGAAGCCGCCGTAGGCCGCGTCGACGTGGATGCGCACGCCGTGGCGCTCGCGCAGGGCCAGCGCCTCGTCGATCCGGTCCAGCGCCCCGAGCCCGGTCGTGCCGCCGGTGAGCACGACCGTGCCGACGTCGCCGCGTGCGCACTCGGTGTCCAGCGCGTCGAGGTCGATGCGGCCCTCGGCGGTCGCCGGGACCGCGCGAGCGGGCATCCCGAGGACCTGGCACATGCGCGCATGCGTGTAGTGGGCGTTGACGCCGTACACCACGCCCTTGTCCGGATGCAGCTCGCGCGCGACCCACAGCGCCTCGAGGTTGGCGATCGTGCCGCTGGACGTCAGGTGCCCGAGCGTGGGCGGTTGCAGGCGGACCATCGCGGCCAGCTCCGCGACCGCCTCCTTCTCCATCTCGCTCGTCACCGGCCCGCCGTCGAGGGCGTGGTTGTTCGGGTTGACGAGCATGGCGGCGAGGTAGCCGGCGGCGGCGACGGGATGCGGCGGCTTGAGCATCTGCCCCGCATAGCGCGGGTGGAAGAAGGGGAAGTTCCCCTGCATGCGGCGCTCGAACTCGTCCCACGCCGCGGCCCAGCGGTCGGCGTCGACCGCCGCCGCGGGCGGCCGCTCGCCCCACCGCGCCTCCCATCGCTCGACCAGCTCGACCGCACGGTGGATCATGGGGGCATGATCGCGGAGAGGGCCGCACGACGATCGGCGGGGCGCGCCGTCATGCGGCTCGTGCGCCTGACCTGGCTCGTGGCC
>JBOGYU010000678.1:0-2324 GCA_050696935.1 Solirubrobacteraceae bacterium
GCTCGCGCGTGCGGGCGAGCGCGCGCGGGAGATCGCGGACTCGCCGCCCGCGGCGCTCGCGATGACCAAGGAGCTGCTGCTGCGCGCCGGCGACCTCCCGTACGGCGCCGCGCTGCAGGCGGCGCGCGAGGTCAACCTGCGGATGCGGCGCTCCGCGGACGCCCGCGCGGGAGCGCAGGCGTTCCTCGAGGAGAACCGCCATGCCTGAACGGGAGTCGACGGTCGGCGTGCGCACTGCGGAGGCCGGGATCGCGGTCGTGGAGCTGAACCGGCCCGAGGCGCTGAACGCGATCAGCATGCGCCTCTACGCGGACCTCGAGCGGAGTTTCGCCGAGCTCGAGGCCGACCCGGCGAGCTCGGTGCTTGTCCTGACCGGCCGCGGCCGCGCGTTCTCGGTCGGCGCCGACCTCAAGGAGCGCCGGACGATGAGCGCGGACGACGTGCGCCGGCGGCGGGAGCTGGCGCCGCGCGTGTTCGGCTCGATGGCGCGCTGCCGCAAGCCTGTGATCGCCGCCGTCGCGGGCTACGCGCTGGGCGGCGGGTGCGAGCTGGCGCTGGCCTGCGACCTGATCATCGCCGACCGGGATGCCGTCTTCGGCCTTCCGGAGACGACCCTCGGGGTGATCCCCGGCGGCGGCGCGACGCAGCGGCTCCCGCGGCTCGTCGGCCTGCAGCGCGCCAAGGAGCTGATCCTGACCGGCCGGCGCTTCTCGGCCGTGGAGGCGGAGCGCTTCGGCATGCTGGCGCGGGTGGCCGAGCCGGGCGGCGCGCTGGACGCCGCTCTCGAGGTGGCCCGCGAGATGGCGGCCAACCCACCGATGGCGCTGTTCCAGGCCAAGCGCGCGCTTCAGATGTCGCAGGGCCTGGACGTCGAGCGCGGCGTCCTGTTCGAGGCCGAGGCCTACCAGGCCTGCCTGGCGACGGCGTGCTGGGACGTCGGCCTGGAGAACGGCGAGCGTGGCTGATCTCGCCGCCGACCTGGTGCGGCTCACCGCCGACCTCCGCGCCGACGAACTCGCGCCCGCCACGGAGGAGACCGTGCGCGCGGACATCCTCGACACGATCGGCTGCGCGATCGCAGGGCGCGGCGCGGCCGGCGTGGCGGAGCTCGCCGCCGTGCTCGGCGACTGGGGAGGCCGTCCGGAGAGCGGCGTGTGGGGCTCGGACGCTCGCCTGCCGGCGCCCATGGCGGCGCTCGTGAACGGGACGGCGGCGCACGCGCTGGATTTCGACGACACGCACGACGACGCCGTGCTGCACGCGGGCGTCACGGTGGTGCCGGCTGCGCTCGCCGCCGCCCAGCGCCGCGGCGGGGTGCCGTGGGAGGAGCTGCTGTGCGCGGTGGCGGCCGGCCTGGAGGTCGCCTGCCGCCTCGGCATGGCGACCACCGCAGGCCCGAGCGAGAGCGGTTGGCTGCTCACGCCGCTGTGCGGCACCTTCGGGGCGGCCACAGCCGCCGCGCGCCTGCTGGGCTGCGACACGGATCGCACGCTGCACACCCTCGGGATCGCCTACGCGCAGGCGGCGGGCAACGGGCAGGCGACGCTCGACGGTGCGCTGACCAAGCGGATGCAAGCGGGCTTCGCGGCGCGCGACGGGGTGGTGGCCGCGGTCCTCGCCGAGGCCGGCATCACCGGCGCGGCGGCGGTGCTCGAGGGGCCGCGCGGCTACTTCCGTGTCTATCACGGTGGCCGCTACGACCGCGCGCTGGCGCTGGACGGGCTCGGAACGCGCTTCGTCCTCGATGGCCTGCGCTTCAAGCCCTATCCGTGCTGCCGCTGGACGCACGCCGCGATCGACGCCGCGCTCGACTGCCGCCGCCGCAGGCTGGCCGCCGGCGACGTCGAGGCGATCGAGGTCGAGGTGAGCCGGCAGGCGCAGGCGAGCACCGGTCGCCAGCCGAGCGGCGAGGCGGGACCGGCGGGCGTCGTGTCCGCCCAGTTCAGCATCCCGTACGCGGTCGCCGTCGCGCTGCTCGAGGGCCCGCCCGGGCTCGAGCACTTCACGGCCGCGGCGGTGCGGCGGCCGGACCTCCTCGCGCTGGCCCGCCGGGTGTCGGTCGACCCCGAGCCCGAGGAGCGGCGCGGGATCACGCCGGCGACCGTCCATGTACGCCGCCGGTCCGGCGGCAGCGTCACCGCGCACGTCGACCGGCCGGCCGCCGTGGGCCTCGACGCCGTGCGCCGCAAGTTCCTGAGCTGCTGCGCCTTCGGTGGCATCCGCCCGGCTGCCGCCGACGCGTTCGCCGACGAGGTGCTCCACGCGCCGCGTCCCGACGTCGAGGCGGCGGCCGGCGCGCTGCGGCCGTCGCCCGACCCGGAGCC
>JBOGYU010000679.1:0-2323 GCA_050696935.1 Solirubrobacteraceae bacterium
GCCGACGAGTCGTCGGCCTCCGCCTTTGGCGCGGCCTTACCTGCCTCGCTTCGCTCGTCACCGCGGCCGCCTTCGGCGGCGCTCGGCGTCCGCTTGGGCTTCTCGGCCGCCGCGGCCTCCTTCTCGACTCCGGTCTCGCCCGCCGCGACTGCCTCGCTTCGCTCGTCACCGGCGGCGGCTTCGCCTTCGCCTCGCGGCGCCTTGGGCGCGGCCTTCTTGCGCTTGGGCTTGGGCTCCGGCTGCTCCGCCGCGGCCTCGGGCGCCTGCTTGGCGTCCTTGGCCTCCTCGGGCACCGCGGCCTCGTCGACACCTGCCTCGCTGCGCTCGTCACCGCGGCCGCCTTCGGCGGCGCTCGCCTTCTGCGGGTCCTGGGGATTGTCCGGCGTCATCTCACCCGGCCCTTGGACTCGTGCCCGCGGTAGGTGCGCGTCGGGGCGAACTCGCCGAGCTTGTGGCCGACCATCGACTCGGACACGAACACGGGCACGTGCTTGCGCCCGTCGTGGACGGCGATGGTGTGGCCCACCATCTCGGGGAAGATCGTCGACATCCGCGACCAGGTGCGGATCATCTGCTTCGAGTTGGAGGCGTTCATGGACTCGATGCGCTGCATCAGGCGCTCCTCGACCCACGGCCCCTTCTTGGAGGAACGGCTCATCAGCGGCCACCCTTCTTCCCGCGGCGCCTGCCGCGGACGATGTACCGGTCGGACTGCTTGCCCTTCCTGCGGGTGCGGTAGCCGATCGTCGGCACGCCCCAGGGCGTCTGCGGATGGTTGCCGAGCGGGTTCGCGCCTTCGCCGCCGCCGTGCGGGTGGTCGACCGGGTTCATGGCGGTGCCGCGCGTCTGCGGGCGCACGCCCATGTGGCGCTTGCGGCCGGCCTTGCCCACCGTGACGTTCTGGTGGTCGGCGTTGCCGACCACGCCGACCGTCGCGCGGCACTCGGCGCGCACCATACGCATCTCCCCGGAGGGCAGGCGCAGCGTGGCCATGCCGGCCTCCTTGGCCATCAGCTGGACGCCGGCGCCGGCGGAGCGGCCGAGCTGGCCGCCGCGGCCGGGCTGGAGCTCGACGTTGTGGATCAGCGTGCCGACCGGCATCAGCGCCAGCGGCATCGCGTTGCCGACCGTGATGTCCGACCCCGCCCCCGACATGACGGTCATGCCGACGCGCAGGCGGTTCGGCGCGAGGATGTAGGCCTTCTCGCCGTCGGCGTAGTGCAGCAGCGCGATGTACGACGACCGGTTCGGGTCGTACTCGATCGCCGCCACGCGGGCCGGCACGCCGTCCTTGCGGGAGCGCTTGAAGTCGATCTTGCGGTACAGGCGCTTGGCGCCGCCGCCGCGGTGACGGGACGTCTTGCGCCCGTGCGCGTTGCGGCCGCCGGACTTCTTCAGGCCCTCGACGAGCGTCTTCTCCGGCTCGGTCTTCGTGATCTCCGAGTAGTCGGCGTACGTGACGAACCGCCGGCCGGGCGACGTGGGCTTGGGCTTGCGGATCGGCATTACAGCTCGGCCTCCAGGCCCTGGAAGATCGGGATCGAGTCGCCCTCGCGCACCTGCACGACGGCCTTCTTCCACGCCCGCGTGCGCCCGGCGGTGTACCCGCGGCGCTTGGGCTTGGAGGGCACCGAGGAGGTGCGCACCTCGACCACGCCGACGCCGAACAGCTGCTCGATCGCCTGCTTGATCTGCGTCTTGTGGGCGTCCGGGTGCACCCGGAACGTGTACTTGCCCGCGGTCGCCAGCACGTACGACTTCTCGGAGACGACGGGGCGGATGATGACCTGGCCGGCGTCCATGGCTACGCCTCTGCCTCCCTTCGGTCGTCACCGGCGGCGGCTTCGCCTTCGCCTCGCTCCTTCTTGCGCGCGCGGGCGGTGATCGCCTCGAGCGCGTCCGTGCTGAACACGACGCTCGCGGCGCCGACGAGGTCGGCCACGCCGCAGTCGTCGCTCGCGAGCACGTTCACGCCCGCGAGGTTGCGGAAGGACTTGAACACCGCGGCCTCGTCCGGTCCGCTCAGCACCACCAGCACCGAGCCGGCGCGGCGGTCGGCGATCAGGTCGGCGGCCTGCTTGGTCGATGGGCCGTCGAACCCGCTCGCGTCCAGCGCGAACACCGACTTGCGCTCGGCGTGCACCGACAGCGCGCAGCGCAGCGCCGCCCGGCGGGCCTTGCGGTTGACCTTGACCGTGTAGTGGCGCGGGCTGGGGCCGAAGACGATCCCGCCGCCGGCGAACTGCGGCGCCCGGATGGAGCCCGCACGCGCGCGCCCGGTGCCCTTCTGGCGCCAGGGCTTGGCGGCGCCGCCGCGCACCAG
>JBOGYU010000680.1:0-2320 GCA_050696935.1 Solirubrobacteraceae bacterium
GGCGCCGACCGCCGCGGCGGCCAGGCCCGCGACCGGTACGGCCGTCGCCAGCAGGCCGCCGGCGACCGCGAGCAGGCCGCCGAGCGCCGTCGCCGGCGCGCGCTGGGGGCGCAGCCAGCGCGTCTGGACCCACGCCTCGTGCACGCGCGAGCGCAGCTCGTCGTGCAGCCACGCGGCCGCGCGCCGCTCGGCGTCGGTGCAGGCGCCGCGTCCGGCGAAGGAGCACAGCGCCTCCACGACCGATCGCATGGTCCGCTCTTATAGCCTCACGGGCCCCGATGGACGCCACCGACCTCGCCTTCGCCGGCGCCGCGCGCCAGGCCGAGCTGATCCGCGACCGCGAGGTGTCCTCGCGCGAGCTGGTCGAGCTCTACCTCGACCGGATCCAGAGGCTGGACCCGCAGCTGAACGCCTATCGCGTCACGTTCGCCGAGCGCGCGCTGGCCGAGGCCGGCCAGGCGGACGGCCGCGCCGGGGCCGGCGACACCCGGCCGCTGCTCGGCGTCCCGATCGCCATCAAGGACGACTGCGACGTGGCCGGCGAGGCCACGACCTTCGGCACCGACGCGCACGACGGCCCGGTCCCCGCCGACGCAGAGGTCGTCCGCCGGCTGCGCGCGGCCGGCGCCGTGATCCTGGGCAAGACGAACGTCCCCGAGCTGACGATCATGCCCTTCACCGAGTCGCCGACCTTCGGCGTCACCCGCAACCCGTGGGACCGGCACCGCACCCCGGGCGGCTCGTCCGGCGGCTCCGCGGCCGCCGTCGCGGCCGGCCTGGCCGGGGCGGCGCTGGGATCGGACGGCGCCGGCTCGATCCGGATCCCGGCCGGCTGTTGCGGCCTGTTCGGCCTCAAGGCCCAGCGCGGGCGCGTCCCCACCGCGCCGAAGGCGGAGCTCTGGCACGGCATGTCGATCTGGGGGCCGATCACGCGCCGGGTCGCCGACAGCGCGCTGCTCTACGACGCGATCAAGGACGGCGGGCCGTCGTACGTCGAGGCCGCCGCGCGCGAGCCAGGGCGGCTGCGGATCGCCGTCTCGGTCGCCACGCCCCCGTTGACCGGCGTGCAGGCGGACGGCGAGCAGCTCGGCGCGGTCCACGACACCGTGCACCGGCTGCGGGAGCTCGGCCACGAGGTGATCGACCGCGAGCTGCACTACCCGGCGTCCGGCGTGGCCAACGTCCTCGCCCGCTACCTGGCCGGCATCGCCCAGGAGGCGCAGCGGATGCCGCACCCGGAGCGGCTCTCGCGCCGCTCCCGCGGGTTCGTGCGGATGGGTCGCTCCATCCCCGGCCCGGCACTCGCGCGCGCCAAGGCGGGGGCGGCCGCCGACGGCGAGCTGCTCGGCCGGGTGTTCGAGGGCGGCGTCGACGCCGTGCTCACGCCCATGTTCACGCGCCGCCCGCTGCGGATCGGCGAGTACGAGGGCCGGTCGGCGCTGTGGACGCTCAACGGCGCCATCCGCTTCGTCCCCTACTGCGGCGCCTTCAACCACACGGGCCAGCCGGCGGCGTCCGTGCCGGCGGGGTCGACGCCCGACGGCTTCCCCCTCGCCGTGCAGCTCGTCGGCCGGCCCGACGGCGAGCCGGTGCTGCTCTCGCTGGCGGCGCAGCTCGAGGCGGCGGTCGGATGGCCCGAGCAGCGCCCGCCGCTGTGAGCGACCTGCTGAAGCTGGCCGAGGCCGCGGCGCGCGAGGCCGGCCGCCAGCTGCGCGAGGCGTTCGCCGGCCCGGGCGTGAACGTGACCGCCAAGTCGAGCCCGACCGACCTCGTCTCGGAGGCCGATCACGCCGCCGAGCGGCTGATCCGTGACCGCTTGGCCGCGGCGCGGCCGGACGACGGCTTCCTGGGCGAGGAGGGCGGCGACGCGACCGGCACGAGCGGGCTGCGCTGGGTCGTCGACCCGCTCGACGGCACGGTCAACTTCCTGTTCGGGATCCCGCAGTGGGCGGTCAGCATTGCGTGCGAGGACGCGGAGGGAACGCTCGCGGGAGTGATCTACGACCCGATGCGCGACGAGCTGTGGTCGGCCGAGCGCGGCGGTGACGCGCTGCTCGACGGGCGGCCGCTGCGCCCGTCCACCCGCACGGATCTCGCCACCGCGCTCATCGCCACCGGCTTCGGCTACGACGCCGAGGTGCGGCGAGGCCAGGCGGAGATGGTCGCGCGCCTGCTGCCCCGCGTGCGCGACATCCGGCGGCTGGGCTCGGCGGCGCTCGACCTCGCGTGGACCGCCGCCGGCCGCTACGACGCCTTCTACGAGCGCGGCCTCAACCACTGGGACCGCGCGGCCGGCGACCTCATCTGCGCCGGCGCCGGC
>JBOGYU010000681.1:0-2310 GCA_050696935.1 Solirubrobacteraceae bacterium
GAGCAGCTCGGCGTGCGTGGTGTGCGGGGTCGCGCGGGCGATCACCGCGGAGTAGGCGTCCAGCGCGGCCTGGACCGCGGCGAGCGGCACGCCGTCGTAGGGCTCCAGCGGCGCCGCCTCGCCCTCGCCGAAGTCGTCCTCGCCGAACTCCAGGCGCACATGGAGAATCTCGCGCTCGGCGAGCGAGCCCCACGCGAAGCGCAGCGGCTCGCGCAGGGCCAGCCGGACCGTCCGCACCGCGAGCGAGGCCATCAGCTCGCCAGTATCCCCGCCGAGAGCAGTACGCAGAACGCGAGCTGGAGCATGCCGGTGCGCGCGAGCGCGCCGTTGAGCGACGGCCCGTCGGTCCGGGTGCGCACCGTCCGCACCACCGGCGCGGCGGCCGGGACCGCGACCAGCGGCAGCGCGAGCCAGGCCGACAGCTCGTCCGAGCCCAGCAGCCAGGGGAGCGGCGCGCACGCGAACGCGCCGTAGACCATCGCCGCGTACAGCACGCGGGCGCGCGGGCGCCCGAGCCGGACGGCGAGCGTCCGCTTGCCGGCGCGGCGGTCGGTCTCCAGGTCGCGCACGTTGTTCACCACCAGGATCGCTGCCGCGAGCAGCCCCACGGGCACGGCGAGCGCGAACGCCTCCCAGGCCAGCCGCTCGACTTGCGCGAAGTAGGAGCCGGCGACGGCCACGACGCCGAAGAACAGGAACACGAACACCTCGCCGAGCCCCTCGTAGCCGTACGGGCGCGGGCCGCCGGTGTAGAGCACGCCCGCGAGGATCGAGGCGGCGCCCACCAGCAGCAGCTCCCAGCCGGCCGTCGCGATCAGGTACGCCCCGGCGGCGACCGCGGCCCCGAAGGCGACGTAGGTGGCGACGAGCACCTGGCGTGGCGGCACGAGCCCGCCGGCGGTCACGCGCACCGGCCCGAGCCGGTCCTCCGTGTCGGCACCGCGCCGCGCGTCCGAGTAGTCGTTGGAGAGGTTCGTCCCGACCTGGATGAAGAGGGCGCCGAGCGTGGCCGCGACGTACGTCAGCCACCTGAAGGTCCCCTCGGTGGCGGCCAGCGCCGTCCCCACCAGCACCGGCGCGACCGCGGCGGGCAGCGTCCGCGGCCGCGCCGCCATGAGCCAGATGTGCAGCGCCCTCAAGGTCGCTTCGGGAATTGCGTGAAGTCCGGCTTGCGCTTGGCCTTGTAGGCCTCGCGCCCCTCCCGCGCCTCCTCGGAGGCGTAGAACAGGAGGTTGGTGTCGTGCGCGAGCTGCTGGATGCCGCTCAGCCCGTCCTCGGCCGCGTGGAAGCTGGCCTTCAGCAGGCGGAGCGAGAGGGGGGAGAGCTCGAGCATCTCACGGCACCACTTGACCGTCTCGTCCTCGAGCTCGTCCAGCGGCACGACGGTGTTCACGAGGCCCATCTCCAGCGCCTGCCGGGCGTCGTACTGGCGGCACAGGAACCAGATCTCCTTGGCCTTCTTGATCCCGACGGCGTTGGCGAGCAGGCCCGCGCCGAAGCCGCCGTCGAAGGACCCGACGCGCGGGCCGACCTGGCCGAAGCGCGCGTTGTCGGCGGCGATTGTGAGGTCGCACACGAGGTGCAGGACGTGCCCGCCGCCGATCGCAAAGCCGGCGACCATGGCGACGACCGGCTTCGGCAGCCGCCGGATCTGCACGTGCAGGTCGGTGACGTGGAAGCGGCCCACCTCCGCCCCCTCGGGCATGTAGCCGGTGTCGCCCCGGACGCGCTGGTCGCCGCCCGAGCAGAAGGCCGTCGGCCCCTCGCCGGTGAGCACGATCACGCCGACGGACGTGTCCTCGCGCGCGCGCTCGAGCGCGGCGGAGATCTCCACGATCGTCTGCGGCCGGAAGGCGTTGCGCACCTCGGGGCGGGCGATCGTGATCTTCGCGATCCCGTCGCCGGACAGCTCGTAGCGGATGTCCTCGTACTCGCCCGCGGGGGTCCAGGTGACGCTCACCGCGGGGACACTAGTACCGGTGTTCGGATGTACGTGCGGTCGCCGGTGGTCGCCGGCGCCGGCTGGCGCCGCACGGTGATCCGGAAGTGTGCCGGGGCACATGACCGGTCACCGGGTGGCGTCAGGCGGTGATCGGCGGCCGCCGGAACCGTGCGTACGTCCGAATGCCGGTACTAGCCTCCCGCGAATGCCGATCGAGCCATGGCTGGAGCGCGCCGCCGCCCTGCGACCCGGGCGGGTGGCGGTGGAGGCGGAGGACGGGGGCGTGACGTACGCGGAGCTGCTGGAGCGCGCCCGCGGCGTGGCGAGCGGGCTGCGGCGTGGCGAGCGGGTGGCGATCACGCACCCGC
>JBOGYU010000682.1:0-2308 GCA_050696935.1 Solirubrobacteraceae bacterium
GTCGAGAACGCCGTGCGCGCCGAGGTCGGCGGGCAGCCCGGCGGCAGCCGCGCCTCGGCGCAGTGGCTGCGGCGGGCGCTCCCGGCCACCGTGTCCGAGCAGGGCGTCGTGGGGGAGGCGGGGCTGCCGGCGGTGATGATCGGCGTGTCGGGAGAGCGGGGCCCGCGGCGGGACGAGGACGTGCGGGCGGCGCGCCTGGAGGAGTTCGGCCGCGCCACGCTGCGGGCGATCGCGGCGATCGACGGCGCGGGGCCGTCCGACGACGAGCGCGCGGCCGCGGAGCCGGCCTTCTCCGGCGGGCCGCAGGGGATCGTGACGCTGCGCAACGTGCTGCCGGACTGGGCGGTGCGGCTGCTCGTCGGGACGCTGCTGCTGCCCGCGCTGCTGACCGCGCTGGACGGGTTCTTCCGCGTGCGGCGCCGGCGGCTCGGCGTGGGGCCGTGGCTGGGCTGGCTGGCCGCGACCGGGCTGCCGGTGCTCCTGGCGTGGGCGTGGACGCGGCTGATGGGGCTCGCGGGCGCGCTGGAGGCGCCCGCGGCGCCGGTGCTGCCGCCCCCGCCCGTGGAGACCGCGGGGGCGGTGGCGCTCGGCTCGGTGGCGCTCGTGCTGGCCGTCGGCTGGTTCGGCGTGCGGCCGCTCCTGCTGGCGCGGCTCGGCACCCGCGGCAGCCCCGCGGCCGGGAGCCTGGCGGCGGCCACCGGGGCGGTGCTGTGCTCGCTCGCCGCCGCGGTCTGGGTGGTCAACCCCTACGCGGCGGCGCTGCTGCTGCCGGCCGCGCACCTGTGGCTGTTCGCGGCCGCGCCGGGGACGCGGCTGCGCGGCTGGGCGGGCGTGGCCGCGCTCGTGGCGGGCCTGGTCCCGCCCGCGCTGGTCGCGCTGCACTACGCCCAGGCGTTCCGGCTCGGGCCGCTCGAGCTGGTCTGGACGGCCGTGCTCGGCGCCGCCTCGGGGCAGCTCTCGCTCGCGTTCGCGGTCGCGGTGGCCGCGCTGCTCGCCTGCCTCGCCGGTCTGATCTGCGTCATGCGGACGCGCAGGCGGGCGCAGGCGCACGTCCCGCCCGAGCCGCTGCGCACGCGCGGCCCGGCCACCTACGCGGGGCCCGGCTCCCTCGGCGGCACGGAGTCCGCCCTGCGCCGATGACGGCGACGGCGCCGCGGCGCCGCTCGCGCCGCGTCCTGCGCGCGCTCTCCACCGCGCTGATCGTCGCGGGCACGCTGCTGCTGGCCGACGCGGCCGCCACGCTGCTGTGGCAGGAGCCGGTCTCCGCGCTGTACACGCGGGTGCAGCAGGGCCGGCTCGCGGACCGTCTGGCCGAGCTGGAGCGCGCGCCGCTCGAGCCCGTCGAGCAGCGGGCGCTGGAACGGTTGGCGGATCCGGGGCGGCGGCTGGCGTTCCGGGCGCGGGCGTTCGAGCGGCGCCTGGAGCCGGGCGACCCGATCGGCCGGATCGTGATGCGGGACATCGGGGTCTCGGAGGTGGTCGTCCACGGGACCGGGGGGAACGACCTGCGCAAGGGGCCGGGCCACTACCCGGGGACGCCGCTGCCCGGCGAGCCCGGGACGGTCGCGGTCGCCGGCCACCGCACCACCTACGGGGCGCCGTTCCGCCGGCTGGACCAGCTCGGCTCCGGCGACCGGATCGAGCTGCGGATGCCCTACGGCGACTTCTCCTACCGGGTCGAGCGCACGCGGATCGTGCCGCCCACGGCGACCTGGGTCACCCGCCGGGTCGGCCACGACCGCCTCATCCTGTCGGCCTGCCACCCGCTCTACTCGGCCGCGCAGCGGATCGTCGTCTTCGCCCGTGAAACCTGAAGGGGACTATCCCCTCTAGGTCGGGCGGGGACCCCATCGATCATCTCGCCAGACGTGACGACGTACATTCACATGACGGTTCTCGCAGTTCGATACCAGACGCAGCCGGCCCCGCCGGGTCGGCGGTTCACGAGCCAGTCAAGGACGGCGAAGATGAAGCAGATCCAGGATCGGATCGAGCGCGGCGAGTACGCCGTGGACCCCCAGGACGTCGCGGAGGCCATCCTGCGGCGCCTCGCTCAAGATCAATGCTCGTAGCCCCGCCACGACGCGGCTGAAGGATCCCCCCGCCACCCGATGCCGGGCACACCGGCCGTGGCGCGGCCGATCCACGTGACGGCGACCGCCGCCTCCACCGCCTCCCGCGCCTCGGGCGGCACGCAGAAGCACAGCTCGTAGTCCTCCCCGCCCGTGGCGGCCAGCTCCGGCGTCGCCCCGGCGGCCACCGGCAGCGCCCGCACGTCGAGCTCCAGCCGCACGCCGCTCGCCTCGGC
>JBOGYU010000683.1:0-2306 GCA_050696935.1 Solirubrobacteraceae bacterium
GTGAGCCGCCCGTCGCTGCGCTCGGCCGCGCTGCTGATCCTGCCAGCCGCCGCGCTGGCGATCGGCGCATGCGGCGCGGATGAGCCCGGCGCGCAGAGACCGGCCGCGACGGTCCGGCCGGCGAGCGAGATCACCAGCCCCGAGCTGCGCAAGATCAGCGAGCAGGCCAACCAGATCCTCGACGGCGGTCCCGATGCCTTCAGGGCGCGGCTCGCGGACCTGCGTGGTCATCCGGTCGTGGTTAACCAGTGGGGCTCCTGGTGCGGGCCGTGTCGGTTCGAGTTCCCGTTCTTCCAGCGCCAGGCCGCAAAGTACGGCGATCGCGTCGCGTTCCTCGGGGTCGACATGCAGGACAGCCGCGAGGCCGCCGCGGATTTCCTGCGCGAGCAGCCGGTGCCGTACCCGCACTACTTCGACCCCGATACCTCGATCGCGCGCCTGTTCCGGGGCGGCCGGGTCTCCCCGACGACCGCGTTCTACGATGCGCAAGGCAAGCTCCTTTACGCCCACCTCGGTGCCTATCCCGACGAGGAGCAGCTCGAGCGCGAGATCCGCCGGTACGCCCTGAATGGTTGACACGCCAAACCTCGCCCTCGCCTTCATCGCCGGGTTCATCTCGTTCGTCTCGCCCTGCTGCCTGCCGCTCGTGCCCGGCTACCTCGCCACGGTCGCCGGCGCAAGCCCATCGGAGCTCGGGCGGCGCGTCGACCCGCAGGTGGTCGGACGCAGCATGGCGTTCGTCGGCACGTTCTCGCTGATCTTCGTCCTGTTCGGCCTCGGGGCGACCGCGATCGGCGCCTTCCTGTTCGACAACCAGCCCACGCTCAACAAGGTCGCCGGGATCGCGATCATCGCGATGGGCGCGCTGTTCATCGGGTCGCTGTTCTTCGCGCGCCTGAACGCCGAGTGGCGCCCCGAGCGACTGGCCGAGCGCGCCGGTCGGGGCGGTCCCGTGGTCGCCGGCGCCGCGTTCGCGATCGCGTGGACGCCATGCGTAGGGCCGACGCTCGGCGCAATTCTCGGACTGGCGTCGACCCAGGGCGGCACGGGCGAAGGGGCGCTCCTGCTGTCGGTCTACTCCGCCGGCCTGGCCGTGCCGTTCCTGTTCTCCGCCGTGGCGTTCAACGCCGCGATGCGCACCTTCGCGTTCTTCAAGCGCCACTACGCGGCGGTCCAAGGCGGCGCCGGCGTGCTGCTGATCGCGATGGGCGTGCTCGTGCTCACGGGCGAGCTGTTCCGCATCAACATCGAAGTCCAGCAGTTCCTCGACGGCCTCGGACTGAACTTCTTCCAGGATGTGTGAGCGTGTTGCCCCCCGAGCCCGCCACTAGACTCGTGGCCGTGGCTGCCAGCGACGTATCGGTTCCGCCCCGACTCGGCGATCTGGAGGCCGAGGTGATGGAGCACGTGTGGCGGATGGGCGAGGCGACGGTGCGCAGCGTCCTCGAGCTGATCAACGACGGCGCGGAGAAGCAGCGCGCATACACGACGGTGATGACCGTCATGAGCAACCTCGACGGCAAGGGTCTGCTGACGCGACGCCGCGAGGGCAAGACTGATGTCTACACCCCCGTGACGTCGCGCGAGGAGTATCTCGATGCGCGTGCCCGCGCCGAGGCGGCGGCGCTCGTCGGTCGCTACGGTGAGGCCGCGCTGATGGCGTTCGTGCAGCAGATGGACGAGCTCGACCCCAAGCGCCGCAAGAAGCTGCGGCGCCTCGCCCGCGGTGGCTAGCGCGCGCCGCGTCTGGACGCTCCAGCTCGCCGTCGCAGCGATCGGCGCCATGACGACCATCGCCGCGCTCACCGTCGCCGTCACGCGCATCGATCTCGGCGTGCCGTCGATGCAGGAGCTCGCCGCCGCGTGTCAGCGGTACGCGCTTCTCGACCTGCGAGCGGGTACGGTGCTTGTGCTCGGGATCGGCAGCATCGGGCTCGCGGCGCTGTTCCTGACCGGGCGGGCCGTGATTCGTCAGCTGCGCGCCGGCCGCCGGCTCGAGCGCGACCTGCGGGTGCTCGGCCCGCTGCCCGGCGTCGTCCGCGCGCAGGTGATCGACCATGAGCATCCGCACGCGTTCTGCATCGGGCTGCTGCGCCCCCGCATCTACGTCTCCCGCGCAGCGCTGGAGATCCTCGGCGCGGACGAGCGTGCGGCGGTGCTCGCGCACGAGGTCCATCACGCCAGGCGCCGTGACCCGCTGCGCCTGCTGGTGGCGCGTGCGCTCGCGGACGGGCTGTTCTTCCTGCCGGCGCTGCGGCGCCTGACCGAGCGCTATGCGGCGCTCGCGGAGCTGGCCGCCGACGAGG
>JBOGYU010000684.1:0-2305 GCA_050696935.1 Solirubrobacteraceae bacterium
GCGGCGCACCGGGCCCCGCGGGGCCGCGGCGGTCACAGCCGGGCCGGCGACTTGGTCCGCGACGCGGTCGTGCGCGAGTATGGCGGTGATGACGGCGAGGTCGATCATGGTCGCCTCCCTTCGGGTGAGCTGAGGGCGGGCGAAGCGGAGGCCCGGACCACCAGCTCGGTCGGCAGGACGACGTCGTCGCCCGGCGCGGATGCCGGTGGGCGGCCTCGACAAGACGTCGCAGCAGGAAGGGCGATCTGGACGGGCTCTTAGAAATCCGTCAGCGCAGCGCGCCCAGGCGCCGCTCGAGCTCCGCGCGCTCGACGGCGTTGGCGGTGAGCGCGATCGCCCGCTCGTATGCGCGCGGCGCGCCCGCCAGCACACCATTGCCGAAATCGCCGCGGCTCCTCGGCGTCAGCCGAGCCACGATCCAGCGGTCGCTCAACGACCCGGCCGCCGACCCCGATACGACGCGCGCCTTCCTCGTCGGCGCCGCCATCAACCCGCTCGAAGCCAGGCCGCCTGCCTCGCCGGACGCTCGGGTCGCGGATCTCCGCCGGCGGCTCGTCGCCGCCGGCGCTCAAGCGACCTTCCTCGTCGAGCGCACGGGAACGGTCGAGCTCGCGCCCGAGGGCGGCGGCACGCGCCTATTCTGCAACGAGCAGAGCGCCTAGCTGGACGGCCTCGACACGCCGGAGCAGCGCGAGCAGGGCACGCATACGCTCCTGAACGCGCTGGGCGAGGAGCTGCCGCGCGAGCCTACGAGCGCCTGGCTCACGCCGGCTGCGGCGCGGGCGCGCCCGCCCCGAGGCCCTCGCCGCCAGCCGTCCGCCGCCGCGACAGGGCGAGGAACGGGAGGCCCAGCGCCGCGATGCCCGCGGACATCACGTAGGACGGCGCGTAGCCCCACGCATCGGCCGCCCGGCCGAGGACCGGCTGGCCCCACACCCCGCCGGCGGAGCCCATCAGCGAGTCGAACGAGAGGATCGTCGCCCGTTGCTGTGACGGGATCATGTCGTTGATGTAGGCCTGGCGGATCGGCATCGTGGCCGCGAACAAGAGGCCCCACGCCACGGTCAGCCCGATCACCGCCCAGAAGCTCTCGACGACACCGATCGCACCGATCGTGATCGCGCTGAGCCCCGCCATCGCGATCAGAGCCGACGCGCGGTGGCGGAAGAGGCCGCGGATCCGGGCAGCCAGCACGCCGCCGAGCATCTGCGCGCCGGCCACGATGGCCGCCGACACACCGGCGATCTGGTACGCGTGGGGATCGCCGTAGAGCTCGAGCAGGTACGGCTGCAGGGCGTAGAAGCCGTAGATGCCGACGCCGCCGGTGAACAGCGACTCGACCATCAGCCACTTGACCGCTGGCATCCGCCAGCCATGGTCGATCGAGGCGGAGGCGACCTGGCGCATCAGCCAGCGGCCGCCCGGCCCCGGCCGGACTGAACCCGATGTCGCGCATCAGCTTGAACGCGACCGCGAACGTCACCGTGAGGACAACGCCGCGGAGCACGAACGGGACGCCGAGGCTCGTGTGTTGGGCGATGAGGCCACCCGCCACCGAGCCGGTGAGCATCGCCGCGCCGGTGACGACCTGGCCGCGCCCGAACACCGACTCCATCTCGCCCGTGAAGCCCGTCGCGGTGAGGGCATCAACGACCCACGCCTGGAGCGCCCCGGAGAAGAACGTGAATCCCAGGCCGAGCAGGACCGACACGACCGCCCACGCCCAGAACGGCGCCCCGACATTCCAGAGGAGGACGTAGAGCAGCGTCGAGACGGTCAGCGTGACCGTGCCGAGCAGGTACGAAGCCCGGCGCCCGACGGTGTCGGCCACAACGCCGGTCGGCACCTCGAACAGCACCATCCCGGCCGTGAAGAACGCGTTGGCCGCGAACGCCTCGAGGTTCGAGAGTCCGGCGTCGAGCAGGAACATCGTGTTGATGCCCCAGATGAACGACGCGGCCAGCGTGTTCCCCAAGAGGAGCACGAGGTAAGTGCGCTGGACGAAACGCGGCGAGGCCGTGGCGATCCCGCGGTCCAGGCCGCGGCTCGCACCGACGACGATCGCGGCCTCGGCGTGTGTGTGCTGCGGGTCGGGCACGGTGTGCTCCTTGTCGATGTCGCCGCCGAACTGGGCGGCGTCGACAAGACGTCGCAGCAGGGAGGGCGATTTGGACAGGGTTCGGAAATCGGTCAGAGCGCGCTCAGGCGCCGCTCGAGCTCCGCGCGCTCGACGGCGTTGGCGGTGAGCGCGATCGCGCGCTCGTATGCGCGCGCGGCGCTCGCGGCGTCGCCCGCGCGGCTGAGC
>JBOGYU010000685.1:0-2303 GCA_050696935.1 Solirubrobacteraceae bacterium
GGTCGAGCACGCGGGCGCCGCGGACGAGCAGGTCGGCGGGCGGCAGCCGGCGCGCGTCGAGCCGCGACATCACGCGTGCACCGGGACCGGGAGGCGGGCGGCGCCCTGCGGCGCCGACCGGCCCGCGAGCAGTTCGTACAGCACGGCCATCCGCACCACGACCCCGGCGGCGACCTGCTGGCCGATGATCGCCTGCGGGGAGTCGATCACCTCGGCGGCGAGCTCCACCCCGCGGTTGACCGGGCCGGGGTGCATCAGCACCTGCCGCGCGCCGAGCCGCCGGCCGTCGACCTGGTAGCGCGCCGCGTACTCGCGCAGCGACGGCACGAACGAGTCGGTCATCCGCTCGCGCTGCATCCGCAGCGCGTACACCACGTCGGCCTCCCCGAGCCGGTCGAGCGAGTACTCGACCTCGCAGCCCAGCGACTCCATGCCGCGCGGGATCAGCGTCGGCGGGCCGCAGACCGTCACCTTCGCGCCCATCTGCGCGAACGCGTGGATGTTCGAGCGGGCCACGCGAGAGTGCAGCACGTCCCCCACGATCCAGATGCTCGCCCCGTCGAGCGAGCCGATCCGGTCGCGCAGCGCGTACACGTCGAGCAGCGCCTGCGTCGGGTGCTCGTGCTTGCCGTCGCCGGCGTTCACCACCCCCGCGGTCGTCCACCCGGCCACCAGGTGGGCGGCGCCGACGTGCGGCGTGCGGATCACGATCAGGTCCGGCTGGTAGGCGGAGAGGGTCTGCACCGTGTCCTTGAGCGACTCGCCCTTCTCCACCGCCGAGCCGCCGGCGGCGAAGTTCACGACGTCGGCGCTGAGCGCCTTCGCAGCCAGCTCGAAGCTCGAGCGGGTGCGGGTCGAGGACTCGTAGAACAGGTTCAGGACGCGCCGGCCGCGCAGCGCCGGGACCTTCTTGATCTCGCGCTCGGATACCTCGGTGAAGGACTTCGCGCGGTCGAGGATGCGCTCGATCGCGGTGCGGTCGAGGTCCTCGATCGACAGCAGGTGCCTCATGCGTACGCCTCCTCGAGCTCCACGATGGCGACCTCGTCGACTCCGTCGACCTCCGTCACCCGGACGTTGACCCGCTCCGTGCGGGCGGTGGGCAGGTTCTTGCCGACGTAATCGGGCCGCAGCGGGAGCTCGCGGTGGCCACGGTCGGCGAGCACGGCGAGCTGGACCCGGGCCGGGCGCCCGTAGTCGAACAGCGCTTCCATCCCGGCGCGCGCGGTGCGGCCGGTGTAGAGCACGTCGTCGACCAGGACGACCGTGAAGTCCTGCATCCGGAACGGCAGGTGCGAGGCGTGGACCGTCGGGTCGGCCGGCCGGGTGGCGACGTCGTCGCGATAGAACGCGATGTCGATGTCCCCGAGCGGCACCTCGGCGCCGAGCAGGTCGCACACGAGCGCGTGCAGGCGGTTGGCGATGTGCGCCCCGCGACGGTGGATGCCGACCAGCGCGACCGGCAGCCCGGCGTTCTTCTCGACGATCTCGTGCGCGATGCGCACGAGCGTCCGGCGGACGTCGTCCCCGTCCAGGACGACCTTGGCGTGATTCATTCCCGCGTTCCTTCCTGGCCTCTCGGGACCGGGTTAAAGGGACGAGCGGAAACTTAGCAGCGGGGGATGACGACTCCTGGTGGTCCGCACGCGCGGCCGGCGGCACGGCCCTTCATCACGGCGGGCACGCCAGGGTGAGGGTGCCCTCTTCGAGCACCTCGGACGCGTAAGAGATCGCGACGGTGTAGAGGCCGTTGGCCAGGTCCCCGTCGTCCGCCCGGCGGATGGCGCCGGCGCCCCGGCCCGTGGCGTCGTCGATCGTCGGGCGGCGGCCCGGATTCGCCCCGATCCGATCGAGCAGCCGCTCGTACCGGGCCGCCGCGTCGGCGGAGAGCTCGGAGATCCCTGGGTCCGCGGCGCCGGCGACCCCGGTCGAGGCGAGCAGCGCGACGAGGACGACCGCCGCTCGCGGCGTGAGGCGTGTCATGGCCGCCAGTATCCGCGCGGCGCGCGGGTCGGCGCATCGATGAAAACCCCAAGATCTAGGCGCTCCCGCGGAGCGTGTGCTCGTGCGCGACGACCAGCCGGGTGAGCTGGGACCTAGATCGGATGCCGAGCTTGCGGTAGATGCTGCGAAGGTGGGCTTCGACCGTCTTCACCGTCACGAAGAGCGCCGACGCGGCATCGCGATTGGTGAGGCCCTCGGAGACCTTGAGCGCCACCTGCAGCTCCTGGGGGGTGAGGACCGCCAGCGACGGCCGCTGCACCGCGGCGGCGCGGCCGCCGGCCTCGAGCGCGGTGCGGGCC
>JBOGYU010000686.1:0-2302 GCA_050696935.1 Solirubrobacteraceae bacterium
CGGCCGCACGGCCGCGTGCGGCAGCATCCGCGCCGTCGCCGCCACGAGCGGCGACTCGGGCGCGACGAGCTCGACCGCCGAGCGCCGTGGCGGGATCTGGGCGGTGGCGCGCGACATCCGGGCGCACGCCTCGGGCGAGGTCACGCGCTCGAGCAGCCTGAGCGCGAGCTCGGGATGCGCGGCCTGGCGCAGGACGCCGTAGACCATGCCGCCGGCGAGCGTCGCGCGCTCCCCCCGCGGCCCGGCCGGGATCGGGGCGAAGCCGAAGTGCTCCAGCAGCGCGGTCATCGGGACATCCGCCGCCGCCGCGAGGGCGCGCGCCTCATAGCTGCCGCCGAGGCACATCGACGCCTGGCCGTGGGCGAGCAGCCGGATCGGCCGGTCCCACTCGTAGGCGACGACCTCGGCGGGCGCCACGCCGCTCTCGACCAGCCGCAGCAGCAGCTCCAGCATCTCGATCGTCATCGGGCTGTCGAGCGCGACCCGCTCGCCGTCGAGGACCGTCGCGCCGTTGGCGGCGAGCAGCGCCAGCAGGCAGTAGGTCGTGGTCTCGCCCGCACGCGACCCGCCGGGCAGGACCAGCGAGCCGGGCGCGACCGGCGACTCGAGCAGGTCGGCCCAGCGCTCCGGTGGCGGGTCCGCCGCGTCGCGGCGGAACCACAGGCCGGCGACGTCGGCCTCCGCCTGGATCGCCACCGGGCGGCCGGCGTGGCGGTTGGCGGTGACGAACGGCTCGAGGAAGTCGCGCTCGTACTCGCGCGCCACCCACTCCGGATCGATGTCGTCGAGCGGCCACAGGAAGCCCGCCGCGGCAAGCTCCGGCACCCACACGGAGTCGAGCACCGCCACGTCCGGGCCGCGCCCCTCGGCGACCGCGAGCGTCAGGGCGTGGTGCAGCTCGGGCAGCGCCACGCTCGCGACGTTCAGCCGTACGCCGGCCGGCGCCGCATCACGGATCTGCTGCTCCCACGGGCCCTCGGGAACGAGGATCCGCAGCTCGGCGTCGGGCGCCGCGTCGCGGCGCACCCAGTGCGGGTTGACGAACGTGCCGTGGCGCCGCCGGCGCAGGATCATCCCCTCGTCGGCGAGCTCGGACAGGGCGCGGTTGACCGGCGTGCGGCTGATGCCGAAGCGCTCGCACAGCTCGTGCTCGGTTGGCAGCCGCTCGTCGGGCCCGTAGCGCCCGCTCAGGATCTGCTCGATCAGGTACGTCTTGAGCTGGAAGTAGATCGGGATCGGCTGCTCGGGATCGAGCGGCGGGCGCACCATCGCCCGGGATTATCGCGGCGCCCGGCGGTCACGTCGCGAGCGTCAGCAGCGCGCCGAGCGCGGCGCCGGGCCACGCGAACCACCGCCGCACGGGCTCGGCGCCGGTCTCGGGGTCGTAGGCCTCGGGCAGCAGCCCGTCGGGGCGGGCGACGGCCACCAGGCGCTCGAGCGCCCGCTCGCTGCGCTCCCGCTCGCCCAGCAGCCCCATCGCGACCCACTCCTGGATGTCCCCGAGCGTCCACGTGCCCGGCGTGTGCAGCGAGCCGAGCCCACCCCAGGGCCCCGGGTTCCAGGCCGGGTTGTAGCCGCTCAGCGCGAACCGCATGGTCGCCGACCACGCCGGGTCGGTCGCCGGGCAGAACCCCAGCAGCGGCGCCAGTGCGGTCGGCAGGTCGTTGGCGTCGTGATAGAGCCGGTGGCCGCCGCGCGCGTCGACCTCGTACGCCCACTGGCGGCCCAGCGGCCCCTCGACCGTGAAGTGGCGCTCGACCGCGGCGGCCGTCCGCGCCGCGGCGGCACCGTCGACGAGCCCGCACCCGGCCAGCCGCGTCGCCACGTGCCAGAGCAGGATCTGGGAGGACAGCGGGAACGGCAGCTCGGCACGGTCGTCGGCGGGATTCTCGTCGCTGCGGATCAGCCCTTCGGCGCCGATCGGCAGGGCGGCCCACAGCTCCTCGACGCGCCGGCGCCACCGGCCGGCGGGGCCCGGCGGCTCGCCCGCCGCCCGCACATAGTCGAGCAGCTCGAGCAGCGGGTAGAGCTGCTGGTCGGCCTGCAGGACCGCGTCCTTCACCGCGCCGTTCGGGCGGTGGCTGCGCATCCACAGCCCGCCGGGCCGCTCGCACCGGTGCCACAGCCAGCGCAGGTGCGCGGCGACGACGTCGAGCGCCGGCGCCGGGCCCGTCAGCAGCAGGGCGGCCTGCCAGTAGGCGTCGCGCGTCCAGCTCAGCGGCAGGATCCGGTGGTCGGTGATCAGGCAGACCTCGCCCGCGCCCACGCGGAGCGCGGTGCAGCCGAGCACGTAGTCGCGCGC
>JBOGYU010000687.1:0-2301 GCA_050696935.1 Solirubrobacteraceae bacterium
CTCGCCGGCCCGCGGCACGCCCGCCGCCGGCAGGTCCCACGGCTCGAACCTGAAGTGGCGGCGGAAGTAGACGACGGTCTCGCGCAGCATCGCCGCCACCGGCAGTGCGACGAAGGCGCCGATGATCCCGTACAGCTGGCCGCCCATGAGCAGTGCGAAGATCACCAGCAGCGGGTTGATCCGCAGCGCCTGCGAGAAGACCGCCGGCGCGACGACGTGCCCCTCGATCTGCTGGAGGGCGGTGAACGCGATCACCAGCCAAAGGGCATCCAGCGGCTCCCCGGCGAACAGCGCGATCAGCACCGGCGGCGCGGCGCCGATCGACGGCCCGACGTACGGGATCAGCTCCGCGAAGGCGAACCAGGCGCCGAACGCCAGCGCGTACGTCTTGCCGTCGGGGAAGATCCCCAGCGAGCCGAGCACCCACAGCATCAGCCCCGCGCTGCTGCCCATGATCAGCGAGAACATCAGCTGGCCGCGCACGTAGCCGAAGACGGCGTGCTGGATCCGGCGCGGGTAGTCGTCCTCCGGCGCGCCCGCGCCGACCGGCAGCACCGAGCGCACGGCCGTGCCGATCCGCTCGCCGTAGAGCAGCATGTAGACGCAGATCACGATCGTGAAGACCAGGGCGAGGAGAGACTCGACCAGCGTCCGCAGCGCGTCCTGCGTGAATGCGACGAGCTCGCCCGAGCCCTCGGAGAGCCGCTGGCCCAGTGTGCCGAGCGCCGTCTGGCCCTCCTCGGCGACCTGGACGTTGATCCCGTTGCGGTCCAGCCACGCCTGCACGTCGACCAGCGAGGCGTTCGCGTCGTCGATGATCTCCGGCACGTTGTCGCGGAACGTCGACACCTGGTCGGCGACCGGGTTGGCGACCACGAGGCCGACGCCGGTGAGCAGGCACACCACGGCGAGCATCACGACCAGCACCGCGAGGCCCCGCGGGAAGTGCGCCCGCCGCAGCATCGCCACGAACGGGTTGAGCAGCAGCGCCAGGATCGCGGCGATCGTGAACAGCAGCACCACCGGCCCGGCCGCCCGCAGCGTCGCCCACACGCCGAGCACGGCGAGGGGCAGCATCACCAGCTGCACCCAGCGGGGGACCATGACGCGCTCCATGGAGCAAGTATGCGGCTTACTCCCACTCGCAAGCTCGTGGGAGCGCCTTAGCATCCATGGCCTGACGAGGATCCTCTTCATCGGAGACGTGGTGGCGCGCGCCGGCCGGCGGGTCGTGCGCGACCTGCTGCCCGGTCTCCGGGACGAGCTGTCGGTGGACTTCGTGATCGCCAACGGCGAGAACGCGGCGGGCGGGATCGGGATCACGCCGAAGGAGGCGGACGAGCTGTTCGCGACCGGCGTGGACGTGATCACGCTCGGCAACCACACCTACCGCCACCGCGAGGTGTGGCCGTACCTGGACCAGCGGGAGAACATCCTGCGACCGGCCAACTTCCTGCGCACACAGCCGGGCCGCGGCACCTGCGTCGTCGAGCGCGACGGCGCCTCGCTCGGCGTGGTCAACCTCAGCGGCAACCTCTACATGCAGGCGGGCAGCCCCGCGCTCCTGACGATCGACGAGGCCCTGCGCGAGGTGAAGGGCGCCGATCACGTGCTCGTGGACATGCACGCCGAGGCGACGAGCGAGAAGGTCGCGCTCGGGTGGTACCTCGACGGCCGGGTGACCGCGGTCGTCGGCACGCACACCCACGTGCCCACCGCCGACGCGCGCGTGCTCCCCGGCGGCACCGCCTACATCACGGACGTGGGGATGACCGGCGCCCGCGGCGGGGTGATCGGGGTGCGGCGCGAGCAGTCGATCTCCGTCATGCGCACGCACATGCCGCAGCGCTACGACGCGGCGGACGAGGACCCGTGGCTGAACGCTGTGCTCATCCGGGCGTCGCGATCGTTGCGGGCGGACGCGATCGAGCCGGTGCTCCGCCCAGCAGCGCGAGCCAGGTGAGCGGGGCGAACCAGACGAGGTACAGGTAGAACCAGTGGTCGGCGCCGAGCTGGACGGCGATCAGCACGGCGGCGGCGAGCGCGGGGAGGTTGCGGCGCGGGACGAAGGCGACCGCGACGGCCAAGGCGACCGCGGCCGTCTGCACCGCGAGCTGGAGCGGACCGTCGAAGAGCGAGAACGGCGACTCGCGGTCGGCCTGGAAGGCGAGCGTGCGGTCGGCGAGCGTGGGGACGTCGAGCGGCGCGAGCACGAGCACGGCGGTGGCGGTGAAGGCGGCGATCGCGATGGGCCGGCGGCCCACGAACAGCGGCGCGAGCGCCAGCGGGGCGAGCTTGGTC
>JBOGYU010000688.1:0-2300 GCA_050696935.1 Solirubrobacteraceae bacterium
GGGCGTGCCGGATCGTCGGCCAGCACCGCTCCACCCAGCGCCGCGAGCCGACCGTCGCCGCGGACGATCAGGCGCTGCGGGCGGCGCTGCGCGCGTTCGCGACCGGGCGGCCGCGGTGGGGCTACCGCCGCGCGCATCATCACCTACGCCAGGAGGGCTGGGAGATCAACCGCAAGCGCGTGCAGCGCCTGTGGCGCGAGGAGGGCCTGCGCGTCCCGGCCCGGCGACGCAAGCGCCCGCCGGCGGGTGACGGGCCGGCCGGACGCGACATCACCGCGCAGGCGCCCGACGACGTGTGGGCGCTGGACTTCCAGGCCGACCAGACCGCCGACGGCCGGCCGCTGCGGCTGGTCAACATCCTCGACGAGCACACCCGCCAGGCCCTGGTCATGCACGCCGGCCGCTCGATCAGCGCGGATGAGACGGTCGCGCAGCTCGAGGCGCTCGTCGCCGCTCGCGGACGTGCGCCGAGGTTCCTGCGCGTCGACAACGGCCCGGAGCTGACCTCGCACGCGCTCAGGGACTGGTGCCGGTTCTCCGGTGCGCGGACGGTGTTCATCGAGCCCGGCGCGCCGTGGCAGAACCCGTTCGTGGAGTCCTTCCACGCCCGCGTCCGCGACGAGCTGCTCAACACCGAGCAGTTCGCCTGCCTGGCCGAAGCCCAAGTGCTCATCGAGGACTGGCGCGAGGACTACAACACGCGCCGGCCGCACTCGGCGCTGGGGATGCGCACCCCGGCCGCCTTCGCCGCCGACTGCACCCAGGCGCGGGCCGCATGACCCGGGGCGACCGCCGCGGCGCGCGGACGGATCGCCCGCCGCTCGGCTCGCCCTCCGGCTCGCCTCCCGGCGAGCGATCCGTCCGGCAAGCCATCTAGCGTGCCCGGCGCTACGACCACTCGACTCTCGCAGTCAGTGGACCGAAGAACGGGGTCCCTCCAGCGCAATCTCCGCATTTGCAGCGGGTATCGATGTCCCGCTGGAGCGTCGTTGCCTCGCCGCTGCGGTACCCCCACCGACACCCGAAGCAGATGTGAGAGCAGGGGTAACGACACGTTCTCCGAGGGCCAACGACACATCGGAAGGGGGCAACGACAACCTCGGCCCAGCGTGTCGCGGCGAGTGGCGATCGCGGCCGACAGCCCGATGACGGCCGTGCAGGCGAAGCCCGCGGCCGCGCGAACCGATGAGAGGGTTGGGAGAGCATCGCCGCGCACGGCGCCGGGTTGCGTTACGGCCGAGCGGGTCGCTCGCTGGTGCCGTCGAGGAGCGCCGGGACCCGCGAGTAGCGTGTTGCTCCTTCCGCCCGGCGGACGCCGAGCGCGATCGCCTCGCGTTGGCCGACGAGCACGAGCGCCCGGGACGCGCGCGACACGGCGGTGTAGAGGAGGTTGCGGGTCAGCATGATCGCGTGGGAGCGGTGCACGGGCACGATGACGACGGGGATCTCCGAGCCCTGGCTCTTGTGGACCGAGATCGCGTAGGCGTGAACGAGCGATCCGGCGCGCTCATACGGCACCGCTACCCGGTCGCCGTCGACGTCGAGCACCAGCTCGCCCTCGCCTGGCTCGCTGCCGGGCCGGTCCTCGAGCAGCTCGGCCACCTGGCCGTTGACGAGCCCGGTGAGGTGATCGTTCCGTGTCTGGATGAGTTTGTCGCCGAGGCGCAGCCGGCCTCTGCAGGCGGGCGTCCCGTCCGGGTTGAGTCGCTCGCGCAGGCGCCGGTTGAGCTCCAGGATGCCCATCGGCCCCTTATAGATCGGCGACAGCACCTGGATGTCGCGCAGCGGGTCGGCGTCGTAGAACGCCGGCAGGCGGCGGGCGGCAAGCTCGACGATCTCATCCGCGACCGCTGCCGCGTCGCTGTGGGCGATGAAGAACACATCGCGGCGCATGTCGGGGCTCGCGGCGAAGTCCGGCGAGCGGCCGGCGTTCATGGCGTGAGCAGCCTGGACGATCATCGACCGGGCGGCTTGGCGGAAGATCCGGGTGAGCCGCACGACCGGGACCGCGGCGCTGTCGATCAGGTCCGCGAACGGCTTGCCGGCGCCGATCGGGGGAAGCTGGTCGACGTCGCCGACGAGCACGAGCCCGGTCGTCGGCGAGAGCGCGTCGAGCAGCATCTCGATCGTCTGGAGGTTGAGCATCGACGCCTCGTCGCAGACCACGAGATCGGCGTCGAGCGGGCGCTCGGCGTCGCGGCCCGGCCGCTTCTCGATCGGGTCCCATTCGACCAGGCGGTGCACCGTCGCGGCCGGCTCGCCGGCGCCCGTCAGCTGCGTCAGGCGGCGCGCCGCCCGCC
>JBOGYU010000689.1:0-2299 GCA_050696935.1 Solirubrobacteraceae bacterium
CGGGTCGCCGCCTCGTCCACGCCCGCCGAGGCCCCCGCGCCCGTGCTGCTCGTCCTCGAAGGCGCCGGCTCGCCGCTGCGCGTCGCCGCCGGCGGGCTCTCCTCCCTCCGGGGCGTGATCCGCAACCAGAGCGGCGTCGTCGACAACTACGACTTCCGCGTCGCCGGGCTGCCGGCCGAGTGGGTGACGCCTCCGCCCACTGCCTACCTGCTGCCGTTCGGCTCGGGCGAGGGCCACGAGCAGGCGTTCGAGGTCGGCCTCGCCCCGCCGCGGGCGCCGGAGGCCGAGGCGCGGGCGTGGCCGTTCGCGGTCGAGGCGGTGTCGCGCTCCACCGGCCGGGTCGCCGCCCGGGCCGAGGCGACGCTCGTGATCGAGCCCTACCACGACGTCGCGGCGCGCGCGAGGCCGCAGCGGCGCCGCAGCCGGGTCCGGACCGCGTTCGAGGTCGAGCTCGCGAGCCGCGGCAATGCGCCGGTCACGGTGGCGCTCTCCGCCGCCGACGCCGACGACGCGTGCACGCTGCGGCTGGACCCGCCGGCCGTGCCGGTCGAGCCCGGCGACACGGCCACGGCGCGCCTGCGCGTCGCTCCCCGGCGCACCCTGTGGTGGGGGCGCCCGGTCGAGCACCGCGTGGACGTCGCGGCGACGGTGCAGGAGACGGGCGCGCCGGTCCCCGCGCCCCCGCAGGTCGCCTACCGGCAGCTGCCGTGGATCCCGTGGTGGGTCCCGATCGCCGTGATGGCCGCGATCGCGCTGGTGATCGCGCTCCTCGTCCTGCGCGGGGAGTCGATCGTGGTGCCCGAGGTGCGCGGCCAGAGCGTGGAGCGCGCGCAGGAGCTGCTGGTGGACGCCGGGCTGAAGTCGACCCCGCGGCTCCAGGAGGTCGTGGTCGGCGACGCCGGGCAGGTCGGCCGCGTGCTCGCTCAGAACCCGGCCGCCGGCGGGGAGATCGACGCCGACGGCGCCGTGATCCTGCAGTCGGGCGTCGCGAACCAGGTCGTCCCGGTGCCCGACGTGCGCGGCGGCACCCGCGACCAGGCGCAGCAGGCGCTCGCGGCCGCGGGCCTCACGCTCGGGGTGATCGAGCCGGCCGACGCCGGCGCGGAGGCGCTGGTCGACTTCCAGAATCCCGCCGCCGGGGCCGACGCCCGGCTCGGGTCGCCGGTGAACGTCATCCTCGCCGAGGCGGAGGAGGAAGAACCGGAGGTCGCCGAGCCGACGCCGGAGCCGGTGCCCGAGGTCGAGGCGCCGCCCGCCGAGGCGATCGCGCCGTGATCACTCGGCGTCGAGCGCCCTGCGCGCGGCGGCTGAACCGGATGTCCCGCCCGCACCCGCAGAAGCACTCCGCCATCGTGGGCGGAGCGTATCCGAGCGCTCAGGCGGCGGCCAGCGCGCGGCGGGCGCGGAAGAGGCGGCTCATGATCGTGCCGGTGGGCACGCTCAGCGCCGTGGCGGCCTCCTGGTAGGAGAGGCCGAGCAGGTCGACGGCGACGAGCACGTCGCGCTGGTGGTCGGGCAGCTTGGCGATCCGCGCGTAGAGCTGCCGCGCCTCGAGCGCCTGATGCGGGTCCGGCGCTGAACCCTGGAAGCGCTCGAGATCCTCGGGCGCGACGGCGGTCGCGGGCCGGCGAGCGGCGGTGCGGCGCTGGGAGATGAACGTGTTGCGGAGCACGCGCAGGAGGTAGCCGAGGTCGTCGTCGCCGCTCAGCAGGCGCGGCTTGGCGAGGACGCGCACGCAGACCTCCTGGACGAGGTCGTCGGCGTCGTGCGGGGAGCCGGTGAGGCCGAGCGCGGCGCGGTACAGGCGGTCCAGATGGGTGCCGAGCGCGGCGGCGTCGAGGACGCGGCGGCGGGGCTTGCCGAAGGTCCGGGCGGGGGCGGGGAGGACGAGCGTGGACATGGGCCGGCACGCTCCCAGCGCCCCCGCGCGCGAACCACGGGGGAACCCCCTCGACCGACCCCCCTAAAGGGGTCTGACCCCTTGAGTCACCGCCGCGCATGGGGTCAGACCCCTTGAGTGGGGTCGACTACAGGGGTCTGACCCCTTTAGGTTTGGGCGGCGGCGCGGCCGACGGCCCCCGCGAGCTCGGCGCGCGAGCCCACGCCGAGCTTGGCGAACACGCGCGTGAGGTGGCCCTCGATGGTCTTCTCGGACAGGAACAGCTCGGCGCCGATCTCGCGGTTCGTGCGGCCCTGCGCCACGAGCTCGGCGATCTCGCGCTCGCGGCCGCTGAGGGCGTCGAGCCCGTCGCCGCCGCCGCGACGCTGGCGCGCGGTCACGCGCCGGCCGAGCCGGCGC
>JBOGYU010000690.1:0-2298 GCA_050696935.1 Solirubrobacteraceae bacterium
GCGCCGGACCGCACGGTCGCGCTCACGCCCGAGCAGGCGGCCGCGCTCGACGCGGTCCGGGGCGGCGGGGAGCACCTCCTGCACGGCGTCACCGGCTCCGGCAAGACCGAGGTCTACCTGCGCGCGGCCGCCGAGGCGCTCGAGCGCGGGCGCGGCGTGATCGTGCTCGTGCCCGAGATCGCGCTCACGCCGCAGACCGTCGCGCGCTTCCGGGCGCGGTTCGGCGACACCGTGGCGCTGCTGCATTCGGCGCTCGGCGAGGGCGAGCGGTACGACGAGTGGCGGCGGCTGCGCGCCGGCGAGGCGCGGATCGCGGTCGGCCCCCGCTCGGCGGTGTTCGCGCCGGTGGCGGACCTCGGGCTGGTCGTGATCGACGAGGAGCACGACAGCTCCTTCAAGCACGAGGGCGACCCGCGCTACGACGCCCGGCGGGTGGCCGCCGAGCGCGCACACCGCGCCGGCGCCACCCTGGTCGCCGGCTCCGCGACCCCGCGGCCGGAGACCTGGCACCGGCTCCCGCGCCTGCGGCTCCCGACCCGGGTCGACTCGCGCGAGCTGCCGCCGGTGCGGGTGCTGGACATGCGCGGCGCCCAGGACCCGCTCCACCCTCTGACCCGGCGGGCGCTGGCTGCGGCCGGCAAGTCGATCGTGCTGCTCAACCGGCGCGGCTGGTCGAACTTCCTCACCTGCCGCTCGTGCGGGAAGGTGTGGGAGTGCCCGCGGTGCGACGTCGCGCTCGTCCTGCACCGGGCCGAGCGCGCCATCGCCTGCCACCACTGCGGCCACCGCGAGCGGGTGCCGGAGCGCTGCGACGCGTGCGGGTCGCTGGCCGTGGCGCGCTACGGGGCCGGGACGGAGCGGATCGAGGCGGAGCTGCGCGACGCGCTCGACGTGCCGGTGTTCCGGCTGGACGCCGACACGGCCGGAGTCAAGGACGCGGTGCCGGACCTGCTCGCGCGCTTCCACGCCGCTCCGGCCGGGCTGCTGCTCGGCACCCAGATGGTCGCCAAGGGGCACGACTTCCCGGACGTCACGCTCGGTGTGGTGCTCGACGCCGACAGCACGCTGCGCTTCCCGGACTTCCGCGCCGAGGAGCGCACGTTCGCGCTGATCGCGCAGCTCGCCGGCCGGGCCGGCCGCGGTCCGCGCGGCGGCCGAGTGCTCGTGCAGACGACGGCGCCGGACGCCCCCTCGATCGAGGCCGCCGCGCGCCACGACGCGGCCGGCTTCCTGGCCGGGGAGCTCTCCCGCAGGCGCGCGCTGCGCTACCCGCCGTTCGCCGACCTGATCCGGATCGTCGCCTCCTCCGAGGCCGCCGAGCCGCCCCGCTCCGCCGCCGCCCGGCTGGCCTCCGACATCGCGGGCACCACCGGCGAGCCCACCGAGGTCCTCGGCCCGGCGCCGCTGTTCCGCCTCCGGGGCCGCGAGCGCTGGCAGGTCGTCGTCAAGACCACCGAGCGCGCGGCCGCCGTCCGCGCCACCGCGGCGGCGGTGGAGGCTGCCGCGCGCGACCGTTCGCTGCGCGCCGTCGCGTTCTCGGTCGACGTCGACCCCCACTAGACTCGTCCGTCCGATGGCCGAGCAGGAGATCGCCGAGACCGAGGAGCGGCAGGAGCCCCTCGATCCCGAGACCCGCGCGCGCCGCGAGGCCGCGCTGCTCCACGTGCGCAAGTACGGCGATCCCGCGCTGCGCAGCCGGGCGCGGCCGGTCGAGGTGTTCGACGCCGCGCTGGTGGACGAGGTCCGGCGGATGGCGGAGCTCATGAGCGACGCGCTGGGCATCGGCCTGGCCGCCACCCAGCTCGGCGTGATGCATCGCGTGCTCGTCTACCGCGTGGACCCCGACGCCCCGGTGGCGGCGCTCGTCAACCCGGAGCTCGAGTGGTCGGGCGACGAGCTCGAGACGATGGAGGAGGGGTGCCTCTCGCTGCCCGGCGTGGGCGTCGACGTCGAGCGCCCGATCCACGTCCGCGTGCGCGCGCTGGACGAGCAGGGGGCCGGGCTGACGATCGAGGCGTCCGGGCTCGAGGCGCGCGTGATCCAGCACGAGATCGACCATCTCGACGGTGTCCTGATCCTGGACCGCACGAGCCGCGACCAGCGCAAGCAGGCCATGCGCACCCTGCGGGAGGCGCGCGGCGACGCCGACGCCTCTCCCGCCGTTCGCGCCTAGTGCGCACCGTCTACCTCGGCACCTCCGAGTTCGCGGCCGTGGTGCTCGAGCGGCTGGCCGGCAGCTCGCACCGGCCGGCGCTCGTGGTCACCCGCCCGGACCGGCGCCAGGGTCGCGGGCAGCAC
>JBOGYU010000691.1:0-2287 GCA_050696935.1 Solirubrobacteraceae bacterium
AGCCCGCGCCGGCCCCGAGGTCGGCGATCCGGCGGGCGGCGCGGACCGCCGGCAGCTCGAGCGCCACGAGCGAGTCGGCGACGTGCCGGTCCACCGCGACCTCAGGCGCGCGCACGGTCGTCGAGGCCGCCGGGTCCGAAGCCTGCAGCGCGAGGATCTCGCGCAGCGCCGCCACGCCGGCCGGCGGGACGGAGTACCGCTCCCCGAGCTCGGCGAGCCGTGCGTCGACCGTCACGATCCGACGGCGGCCCGGGCGCGCAGCCGCCGGATCGACTCCGCGTACCTCTCCTTCATCGCCTCGATCCGCTCCCACGCATGCCCGTCCAGGTCGGGCGTGACGTGGCGCTCGAGGATCGGCAGGAGGTCCAGCACGAGCGCCTCGCCGCGGGCCGTCCACTGGAAGTAGTGGCGCTCGCCGTGGTGGTAGGGCCCGTACAGGCGCGAGCGCGGGAAGCGGTCCATGAGCCAGCGCAAGAGCGCCTCGTGCCGGACGTGCATGCGCAGCGTCACCTGCGGCTGCCGCCCGTCACCCCCGAAGTGGCCCTCGCCGATCAGCAGGCCGACCACGATGCCCTCGTCGTGCGGGTCCATGCCACGAGTGTGCCACCGCACCCGGCGTTTCACCGGGGAGAGAAACGTGAAACGCGCGTCAGCGCCGCGGGGCGACGACGAGGTGCCGGTCGGGTTCGGTGCCCTCCGAGTACGTCTCCACGTCGTCGCGGTCCTTCAGGTGCTCGTGCACGACCTTGCGCTCGGTCGCGCTCATCGCGTCCAGCGCCACCGCGCGGCCGGAGCGGGCCACTCGGGAGGCCGCCTGGTCGGCCTGGCGGTGCAGCATCTGCTCGCGCCGCTCGCGGTAGCCGGCGGCGTCGACCGTCACGCGGACGGCGGCGTCGCGCTCCGCGTCGCGGTTCGCGGCCTTGAACGCGAGGTGCTGGACGGCGTCGATCGTCTGGCCGTGGCGGCCGATGAACAGCCCGAGATCGTCGCCCTCGAGCGTGCCGCGGATGCCGTCCTCGTCCTCCTCGACCCGCACCCCCGCCGCAAGCCCGAGCGCCTCGGTCACGCGCTCGAGCAGCTCGCGGACGCGGTCGGAGGCCGACTCCTCCGTCATCTCCGCCTGCCCGAGCGCTTCTTCTTCCGGCGCGGCGGGGCCGGCGGCGGGCCGCTCGGGCGCCCCTTCGGCGGGTTGCCGCTGGAGCTCGCAGCGGCCGGCGCCGGCGAGGCGGCGCCGCCGCCCCGCAACAGCTCACCCAGGCCCATCCCGCTCTCCTGGCCCGGAGGGCGCATCGGCCCCAGTCGCTTCCGGATGATCGCCTGCTGCACGATGGTCCACAGGTTCGTGGTGATCCAGTAGACCAGCAGGCCCGCCGGGAAGTTGATGATGAAGATGATGAAGAAGAACGGCAGCGCCAGGAAGATCATCCGCTGCGTCTTGTCCGTCACCGTCGACATCAGCAGCGTCGAGAGCAGCTGCGACCCCACGTAGAGGACGATCAGGATCAGCAGCTCCGGCATCGGCGCCACGTCGGTCAGGTCCGGGATGAACAGGAACGACGCCTCGCCGGGCCCGCAGGGACGGGCCGCCTGCCCGCAGATGTCGATCCGCAGGTCGTCCTGGAGCATGTAGAACAGCGCGAGGAAGACCGGGAGCTGCGCCAGGAGCGGGAGGCACGAGGAGAACGGGTTGATCTTGTTCTCCCGGTAGAACTTCATCATCTCCTGGTTCAGGCGCTCCTTGTCGTGCTTGTAGCGGTCCTGGAGCTTCTTCATCTCGGGCGCGTGGGAGGCCAGCGCCTGCATCGACTTGAACTGCTTGAAGGTCAGCGGCAGCAGCAGCGCGCGGATGACGACGGTCAGCGCGATGATCGCCGCCCCCCAGCCGAGGCCGAGATCGTGGAACGCGTTCAGCACCCACGCGAACAGGTCGATCAGCGGCTGGAAGACGTTGGCGATGATCACGGCTCTGAGTGTGACGCAGGCCCGCGGAAGAGCGTCTGGGCGGAGACCGGGTCATGGCCTCCGTGGCTGAGCGGATTGCAGCGCAGCAGGCGCCACGCCGCCAGCACCGAGCCGCGCAGTATGCCGTAGGACCGGATCGCCTGCACCGCGTAGGCGGAGCACGTCGGGTGGTACTTGCACCGGCGCGGCAGGGCCGGCGAGACGAACCGCTGGTAGGCGCGAACGGGCGCGATCACCGCCGAGCGCAGGGCGCCGCTCATGCCGCCTCGGCTCCGGTCCCGCCGAGCCCGTCCACGAGCTCCGCCAGCGCGGTGCGGACGCCGGC
>JBOGYU010000692.1:0-2281 GCA_050696935.1 Solirubrobacteraceae bacterium
GCCCCCGCCTGGACCGCCTGACCCACACCCAGCGCCGCATCCTCGAACTACTCGAGATCAAGCCCCCCTGGCCCGAGCAACAAGACCCGGCCCTTGCCCTCACCAACCGCGGAAAATGCGACTAGCCAGGACGCGCACCCCTTCGCCGGGGATGCCGGCGCCCAGCACGGCGTCGACGGCCGCCAGGGCGTCGGCGTGCGATGCGTACGAACGGCAGACAGCGGTCACGGTTCCTCCTCGTGCGCGGGGACACGAGTCAGTCTCCGCTGCCGCCTGTGCGTTACTCGCTGGTGGGGCTGCGCTCGATCCCCTCGCTGAACCGGCGCTCGACGTTCTTCTCGGGCGTGTCCGGCAGGGCCTCGTGGCCCTCGCTGAAGCGCCCGTGACGCTCCGTCCCGGGCGGATCCTCGTCCGCGACGCCGCGCGCGTAGTTCGGCTCGAGCTCCTCCTCCGGCGGGTCGGGCTTGTGGTCGACGCCCGTGGCGAAGCCCTCGTCGACCTGCTCTGGGCGCGCCGGATGCTCGTGCTTCAGCCGCTCGGCGGCCACGTCCTCGGCCGTCCGCCGCTCATCATGGTCTGGCATCGTGAATCTCCGTTTCCGTCGCGGTCCGTCTCAGGTTCGTCTACCCGGCCCACGCCCAGGCGACTCAGGGGTCGTCAGGGGTGCGACGAGGCCCTCCCGCGCAGCCCACGCGATCGTCCGCCGGAACGTGTCGGCCACCGGCGTGTACTGGACCCCGAGCTCTCGCGTGGCCCGTGATCCGTCATATCGATGACCGTGCAGCAGGGTGCGCACCATCTCGCCGCAGACCGGCGGCGTCCTCCTCCTGGCCCGGAAGACGCCCTCGACCAGCGTCCCGGCGACGCGTGCGACCGGCGGGGGAAGCAGGCGCACGCGGTGCCGGACGCCCGACAGCTCCGAGACGATCTCGAGCGCCTCCGTGGAGCCGATCGTCGCTCCGCTGAGGATGTACCGCTCGCCGGCGCGGCCGCGCTCGGCGCCGAGCAGGTGGCCCTCCACGCAGTCGTCGATGTCGACGATGCTGATCGTCGTGTCGACGAACGCCCGCAGGCGCCCGTTCAGGTAGGCGATCATGATCCGCCCCGTCCCGCCCGCGCGACCGGGACCCTGGACCGAGGAGGGGTTGATCGACACGAGCTCGATGCCGGCGCGGCGCGCGCTCGCGAAGGCCGCGACCTCGCCCTCGTGCTTCGAGCGCTCGTAGACGGAGAGGTAGCTGCCGCGGTGCGGTGAGTCCTCGCGCCCGATCGTGCCGGCCGCCTCGCCGAGCGAGGCCGCCGACGAGGTGTGCACGACCCTCGGCACCCCCGCGCGCGCTGCGGCCCGGACCGCCGCCTCGGCGCCGCGGACGTTGACGTGGAACAGCAGGGCGGGATCGGACGGGCACATCGTGTTGACGCCGGCCACGTGGTACACCAGCACGCAGCCGGCCATCCCGGCCGCCATGGCGTCCTCGTCGAGCACGTCGCCGCGGACCACGCGGGCTCCGCGCGCGGCGAGCGCCCGCCCGGCCTCGTCGGAGCGCGCCAGCGCGAGCACTTCGTCTCCGCGTTCCACCAGGCGTGCGGCGAGCGCGCCGCCGATCAGGCCGCTGCCGCCGGTGAGGAAGACGCGGGTCACGTCGGCGCCTCGTCGCGCATCAGGGCCGGCAGCGCGCGCACCAGGTAGTCGACCGCCGACCACACGGTGATGACCGCAGCGGCCAGCATCACCCACTCGTCGACGTACAGGCCGCCGACGGGCTCGCCGGGCCGCCAGATGGCGAGCGCGATGGCGAGGAACTGGATGCTCGTCTTGAGCCTGCCGAGCATCGAGGGCGCCATCACCTCGCCCTCCGAGGCGATCACGCCGCGCAGGCCCATCAGGATCAGCTCGCGGCCGATGATCAGTGCGACGATCCACGGCGACGCCCGCTCGGCGGCCAGCAACGCGATGAGGACGCCCGACACGAGCAGCTTATCCGCGGTGGTGTCGAGGAACGAGCCGAACTTGCTGGTGACGTCCCACCGGCGCGCCAGCCGCCCGTCGATCCAGTCCGTCGCGGCGGCCACGCAGAACAGCGCAGTGCCGACGATGGCGGCTCCGCCCGTCTCGTCCCCGCCGTCGCCGACGAGCACGAGCCCCATCACGATCGGTGTGAGGACGATCCGCGTCGCGGTGCCTGCGGCGACGAGGCGGGCGGAGCGCAGTCCGCCCCAGGTCACGTCACGGATCCCCACGAGGCGGGCGGATGCTACCGCGCGCCGTGCGGGAGCGGGA
>JBOGYU010000693.1:0-2276 GCA_050696935.1 Solirubrobacteraceae bacterium
GCGATCTCCAGCGGCGGCACGGTGACGGTCGCGGCCGGCACCGTGACCGCGACCGGCGCGAACTCCCTGACCGGCGGCACGCTTTCGGGCGCCGGCACCTTCACGATCGGCGGCGGCACGTTCACGTGGCACGGCGGCAGCATGACCGGGACGGGCGCCACGAACGTCCTCGCGGGCGCCACGCTCGCGCAGACCGGCATCGCGGAACTGCGGGGCGGGCGCCGGCTCACGATCGAGGGTTTGCACGAGATCCGCGGGAACGTCTCGATCGGGTCCGACTTCGCCGCTCCGCCGCGCCTGCACGTCGCCCCGACGGGCGTCCTGCGCAAGACGGCCGGGACCGGGCGCGCGGGCGTCAGCGCGCCGCTGCGCAACGACGGCGTCGTCGACAGCGTCGCCGGCGAGCTGGAGCTGGGCCCGTCCGCCGGCGTGCCGCACACCGGCACCTTCAGCGGCGCGAGCGAGGCCGCCCGCGTGAGCTTCGGGTTCTCGTTCCCGGTTACCCCGCACGTCCTCGCCGACAGCGTGAACCTGTCCGGCTGGACCGAGATCGGCGGCGGGACGGTGGAGATCCCGGCGGGCGCGGCGGTCGAGGTGTCCGACCACCTGGCCTTGATAGGCGGCGAGCTCGGCGGCGCCGGCACGCTCGACGTCACCGGTGCGCTGCCCTGGGGCCGCGGCACGCAGTCCGGGCCCGGCACGACGGCGATCGCCGCGGGCGGCGTCGTGACGATCGACGGCGACCCGGGGTGCTTCGTGTCGCTCGAGGACGGGCGGCGGATCGTGAACCACGGCACGCTGCGGGTCACGGGCCGGAGCCATGTGGGCGCGTTCTCGGGTGCGCCCGCCGTGATCGAGAACGCCGGACGGATCGAGATCGACGACACGGTGGACCGGTGCGGGGACTTCCACGGCATCCTGGGCGACATGCTGGTGACGAACACCGGGACGATCGAGAAGCTCGGCGGGACGAGCACGGCGCTGCTCGATGCGACGCTCGACAACGCCGGCAGCGTGGTCGTGAGCGCGGGCACGCTCTCCCTCGGCGGCGCCGTCGCGGACGTCCCGCAGCGCGGATCGTTCACTGCCGAGGCCGTGGGCGCGCGGCTGGACTTCGAGGACGGCACGTTCGTGCTGGCGCCGCAGGCCGCCCTGGCGGGCGACGTCGGGATCACCGGGGCGCGGCTGGAGGTCGCGGAGGCGGCGACGCTCGCGGTCCCCATCGGCGACACCCTGCGCCTGGAGTCGGGCGTGCTCGCCGGCCCGGGCGAGGTGCGGATCGCCGGCACGCTCGCGTGGGCCGACGGCGACCACGAGGGGCCGGGCACCACGGTCGTCGAGGCGGGCGGAACCGTCGCCGTCGGCGGCGACGAGTTCTCGTTCGCGTCGCTGGCGGAGAGCCGCGCGCTCGTGAACCGCGGCTCGGTGACGGTCGGCGAGGGCGGGCTGTTCGTCGGCGACGGAGCGACGGTGTTCAACGCCGGCACGCTTACCCTCGCCGGCGCCGCGCCGCTGTCCGGGTCGGGCTTCGGCTTCGGGTTCGGGTCGCTGCTGCACAACACCGGCACGCTGCGCAAGACCGGGGCGGGCACCGCGGAGGCCGAGCTGCCGATCGACAACGACGGCACGATCGAGGTGGCCGGCGGCGTACTGGAGACGAGCCGGCTCCTCAACCTGTCGACCCCGTTCGCCACCAGCGGCACGCTGACCGGCGGCACGTACGTGGTGCGCCCCGGCACCGACCTGGTGCTCCCGGCGGGGCTGCAGGCGAACGCCGCCCGGATCGTGCTCGACGGTGCGGGCTCGCGGCTCCTGCGCCCGGACTTCGGCGGCGGGCAGGTCGACGCCCTCGCCCCGCTGGTGCGCAACACGGCCGCCGGCAGGCTCGAGCTGACCGGCGCTCGCTCCCTCACCCTGCCGGACTCGCTGCTCAACGCGGGCGACCTGCGCATCGGCGCCGGCAGCACGCTCACCACCGGCGGCTTCCGCCAGGCCGCCGGCGGGGTGCTGCGGGCGGCGCTGACGGGCACGCTCGCGAGCTCCGGGACCGCGACGCTCGCCGGCCGGCTCGACGTCCTGCCCGGCACGACCCCGAACGTCGGCGACGAGTTCGTGGTGGTCGACGCCACCACGTCCGGCACGTTCGCGAGCGTGACGGGAACCGACCTCGGCACGCGCCGGCTCGAGGTGCGCTACGAGCCGCCGGGCGTGAAGCTCCGCGTCGTGGCCGCGGTCGTCGGCGCCCGCGGTGACGGCGCGCCCGCGCCGTCCGAGGG
>JBOGYU010000694.1:0-2270 GCA_050696935.1 Solirubrobacteraceae bacterium
CATTGAGCACGCCCTGCGCGCTCAACAACCGGTACCGCTCAGCGATCGCGCGCTCATCGACCACGACCTCCCAGTTCTACATAACCCACCCAACCCCTTCACAAACTACGTCGGGAGCCCTTAGCTCGATAACGATCTTGCCCTTCATGTACGTCTCCTCTCGCGCTTGCGAGGTTGCGGGGTTGTCTCCCCGTCTCGGCGCGGAGCGGTTGCCAAGGAGCGTCGGTACGCGGCGCTGCGGTGCCCGCAGGGAGGTTGGCTCAGGGCTCGCGACCCCGGATCGTCGGGGCGGGGCTCCAGATTCTAGGAAGCCAGATCCGCCCCCGACCGTGCCGTCTGCGACGAGCTCTCGTGGACGGCGGGGATGCGCGCAGGGTGGCGCCTGGCACTCGCGGGCGGCCACCCGCGCACCCAGGCGCGGCAGAACCGGCCCCAGGCGCAGCCCCAGCCCGCTCGAACGCCGCGCCCGGCGCCGCCGAGCGGCCAACTCGTGCGATCATCGGCGCCATGGCAGATTCAACCGTGTCGATCGACGCCGACGACTTCAAGACCTTCGCGGACCAGGTCGCCGTCAACGCTCCATCGGGACCCATCATCATGCGCAACGACTCCGAGGGCGGCTTCATCGCGGAGTGGGAGATGGCCGACGGCACACCTTGCCGATTCGGCCCGAGCGAATCCAAACCGCTGCCGTGACCAGGCCGTGTTCAGGAAGAAGCGGCGTCAAGCGCAAGGCCCGCGGCCAGCATCATGTTCTGGGCCGCCCGCCCGGTGTCGAAGGCGACCGGACCCTTGCCGCTGACCACGATTGCGATCACCAGGGGGGCGCCGAGCAGGTTGGGAGGCGCGTGGACGGTCTGCGCAACCTGGTCGACCAGCCCGCGGTCGGCTAGCACGAGGACCGCCACGGCTGACGGTTCTTGGCGCTTCCGGCGATGCGGCCGGCGTCGAGGATCCGCCTCACCGCGTCCTCCGGAATTGGCCTCTCGGCGTATTCCCGCTGGTCGCGCTTGCTCGCCACTGCGAGGTAGGCGTCCACGCCCGAAGCGTAGCTGCGCCGGTCAGACGAGACGCGGCCTCAGCTGTGGTGCGTCAGCCGCCGGCCGGTTTGCGGCGGATCGCGAACAGAGGGGCGCCGCACTCGGGGCAGTAGCCCTCCCAGCCGGGACGACCGTTGGGCAGGGTCACCTCCCGCGCGTCGGCGATGGTGACCTTCTCGCCGCAGACGCACCAGGCCTGCGGGGCGGGGTCCTGTGCCTCTGAGTGCCGCGAGCTCCACTCACCCATGCCCGACAAGCATATTCGCGGCCAGAGCGCCGTTGAGGCGGGGCGCAGCTCGAATCACGCAGGCGTCAACGACGCGGGCGGCTATTTCCGCGGGCGGCTATTTCCGCCGCCGGCGAGGAGGCGACGATCGTCCGCGTCACGTCGGTGATGCGACCCGACGACTACCTGATCGGCACCTATCGCACCCCCGGCCACGCGATCGCCCGCGGCACCGACCCAAGAACGTGATGGGGGAGAACTACTGCATGGAGCGCGAGCGGCGGGTCTTCGGTCCTTTCGAGTTCGAGCTATCCGCCGTGATGCGGGTGAGTGTGCGCGGCGGCTATGCCCGGCGTTTTCGGAAGGACTTCCCCGACTACTACGGAGAACTGGGTCTTCTCCGGCTCGCTAGCTTGAAGAGCCCTCCTGAGAGCAACCACTCGGCTCAGGAGCCGAGATCAAGCGGCACGGCACCCCGAAGAACCAGCCACCCGACCGGCGAGCAGGTGCCGGCGCCCCCTTTTCCAGCGGATGACCGCCAGGCGGTGGCCGCGCTGGAGACCGCTTTCGGGACCGAGCTCGAAGGCGCCGAAGAAGGTCGAGGTGCGAAGGCACCGCGCCGCGCGCAGCGGGTCCCGGGGGTCGAGCTCGAGGCAGCGCGTCGCGACCAGCGCCACGGCGTAGGCCTGGGCGGCGACGTAGTCGAGCTCGCCGCCGCCGGCCGCCCGGGCGTCGGCCAGCATCTCCGGCGAGCTCGGCCCGAGCTCCGGCGAGGTGCCGAGCTCCGGGTGCCACTGTACCGGGGCGATGAAGCCCTCCGGGTCACCGCCGAGCAGCTCCGGAAAGGCGGCCAGGCCGGGCGACACCCCGCCCAGGAGGCCACCCGGGAGGAGACGTGCCAGGGCGCGGAAGAGTGCCACCTCCCGACCGTGCGGCCCGCAGGCGAGGACCGCGTCGGGCCGGGCCGCGGCGATCGCGGCGGGCGGGTCGCGCAGGGAGAAGGC
>JBOGYU010000695.1:0-2270 GCA_050696935.1 Solirubrobacteraceae bacterium
CGCTTCGCCCCGGGCGGCGTCGCGGCCGGTCACGAGCACGCGGGCGCCCTGGGCGGCGAACTCCACCGCGATCGCCCGCCCGATGCCGGCGGTCGAGCCGGTGACCAGGGCGATCTCGCCGCGCAGGCGCACGGGCCTCCTCTCCTCGTCCTGCGGGCGGACGGTACACCTGGTGTCCGCGGGGTGAGCGAGGCTGCGGGCCACACTGACGGCGATGGCCCATGGCGGCGAGCACGAGCTCACGATCCCCAGGTCGGTGCGCCGGTGGCTGGCTGCGATCGCCGGGGTGCTCGCGGTCGCGACCGTCGTGGGGATCGTGACGTTGCGCTCGGCTGACGTGCGGGGCGGCGAGCGGCTGAACCTCGTGAGCAAGGTCTACGACGCCCAGGTGGCGGGGACGGACGAAGGGCCGTGCGAAGGGACGACCGAAGCGGACAATGTCACCTGCACCGAGGTCCGGTTCCGCCTCTCGCAGGGACCCGACAAGGCCGAGATCATCGAGCTCGAATTCCCCGAATCGCCCACCACCCCTGACCTCGATCGCGGCGATGGCGCCGTGCTCTCGTACGACCCACGAGCCGAGCCCGGGTTCGAGTACCAGTACGCCGACCGGCAGCGCCGTCCGGTGCTGTTCTGGCTGGCGGTGTTGTTCGCGGTTGCGGTTGTGCTGCTCGGCCGGCTGCGCGGGCTAGCGGCACTGGTCGGTCTTGGCGCCACCGTCATCGTCCTGCTCGAGTTCGTGCTCCCGGTCGTGCTCGACGGCCGCAGCCCCGTGCTCGTCGCCGTCGTGGGCTCGAGTGCCATCGCGTATCTCGCGCTGTACCTCGCCCACGGCTTGCGGCCCATGACGACCGTCGCCCTGCTCGGGACGCTGGCAAGCCTCGCCGTCACGGTGGTGCTGGCGAGCGTGTTCACGTCGCTTGCGGAGTTCTCCGGACTCGCGAGCGAGGAGGCCGCGCTGGTCCGGCTCGGCTCCGAAGCCATCGACCTCAGTGGCCTGGTGCTGGGCGGCATGGTGATCGGCGCGTTGGGCGCGCTCGATGACATGACGGTGACCCAGGCCTCCGCGGTGTGGGAGCTCCGGTCAGCGAACCCACGGCTCTCTCGTCGCGCACTCACGCGGTCGGCCCTCCGCATCGGCCGCGACCACGTGGCATCGACGGTCAACACGCTTGCGCTCGCGTATGCCGGCGCCGCCCTACCCGTGTTGATCCTCCTCGTCCAGTCTCGCCAGTCACTCGGCACGGTTGCGAACAGCGAGACCGTGGCGGTCGAGATCGTGCGCACGCTCGTCGGGAGCATCGGCCTGGTCGCATCCGTACCGATCACCACCTGGCTTGCGACCCGTGTGGTGACCTCGGCGACCCCGCCCCGCGACTCCCTTCGCCGCACCCGGCGTCCGCCGGGTGCCGCCCCGCCCCGCCCGGGATACCCGGCCGAGCCGCCGCCGCTCGAGGAGCAGTTCTGGCGCCGGCGGCGCGCCGATGTCCCACCGCCCGAGGCCGAAGGTTGAGCCGCCGGCGGGCGGGCGTCTAGCGTCCCCGGCACCGCCCGCAAGTGGTGCGTGATTGTCGCGCCCAACGCGTGTGGTTGATGATGTTTGAGTTAGCGTATGTTCACCTCTGATCGCAGTTGCCGGGCGGCCGGTCTCGTCGCCGCCACCGTGGTCGCGGTCGCGGTGCTGGTGCCGGCGCGGTTCGCTCCGGTCGCCGCCGACCCGCTCGAGGACGCGAAGCGCAGGGTCGCCGAGGCCGAGGGCGCGGCCGACCAGGCCACGGCGCGCTACGCCGAGGCCCAGACCCGCCACGCCCAGGTCGGCAACGAGATCGAGGAGCTCGAGGCGGCGATCCGGGCGGGGAAGGAGCGGGCGGCGGTGCTGACGGCGTCCGCGGAACGGCAGGCCGCCGCCGCGTACCGCAGCGCCGGCGGAGGTGCCCCGTTCGCCGGCTTCGTCGACGGGGAGCCGCTCGCTGCCGCCCGGCGTCAGAAGCTCCTCGACGACTCCACGGCCGGCGACATCGCGGCCCTGGACGAGCTGGGCCGACTCGATGAGGACCTCGAGGCTCACCGCGCCGAGCTCGAGGCGCGCCGGGCCGAGGAGGAAGAGGCGCTGGCGGCGATGGACGCCGTGGCCGAGCGGCTGGAAGCCGAGCTCGCGACCGCGCAGCGTGCCCAGGCGGAGGTGGAGGAGCGGATCCGCGCGCAGGAGGAGGCCGCACGCGTGGAGGCGGCGCGCCGGGAGGCGGAGCGCCAGGCGCAGGATCGGGCGG
>JBOGYU010000696.1:0-2261 GCA_050696935.1 Solirubrobacteraceae bacterium
CCCTCGCGGAGGATCGCCGCGGCGCCCGATTCGGCGGCGGCGCGGGCGTTCGCCGCCTGGTGCCCGCTCGCGGCCGCGCCGAACGGGATGAGGATGAGCGGAACGCCGAAGGCGAGCGGCTCCGCGATCGAGGAGGAGCCGGCGCGGCCGACGACGAGGTCAGCGGAGGCGAGGGCGGCGCCCATCTCGTCGCGGAGATAGGCGTACGGTCGGTAGCGCTCGCGGAGCTCGTCGGGAAGCATCGCGCGGCGCGCCTCCGCGCGGCCGGCGTGCGCGGCGCCGGCGTGGTGGACGACGATCGCCCGCCGGAGTAGCCGCGGCAGCGCTCCGGAGAGCGCCTCGTTGATACGCTCCGAGCCCTGGCTCCCGCCGGTCACCAGGATGACCGTCTCGTCGGCCGGGATGCCGAGCCGCTCGCGCCCGCTGGTGCGCGTCCAGCCGCGGAGCGACGCACGGATGGGGTTCCCGGTGACCGCCGTGCGGCCGCGCGGCAGCAGCGGCCGGGCGCTCTCGAAAGTGGCCGCGATCCGCGTGGACCAGCCCGCCAGCAGGCGGAGGGCCCGGCCGGGGACGGCGTCGCCGACCCACAGCTGGACCGGCACCCGCGCCGCTCGCGCCGCGAGGACGACGGGGATCGCGACCAGGCCGCCGCTGGTGCAGCAGGCGCGCGGACGGAAGCGCGCGATCTGGATGAGCGCGTCCACGATCGCGACGGGCAGGAGCAGCGCGCGCACGACGAGCGAGAGGCGCGAGTCGGGATCGCGCAGCGAGGGCATGGGCGTCGCGTGGAACGGCAGGCCGGCGGCGCGCACGAGGTCAGCCTCGAGACCGCGGCGACCACCGATGAACAGGAACGCGGCCTCCGGCGCGGCCGCGCGCACCGCCTCGGCCACCGCGAGGAGCGGACTGACGTGGCCGGCCGTCCCGCCGCCCACGAGGAGCACTCGGCATCCGCTCCGGCCCTCGCGCCGTGGAGCCTTGTCGTCCAACGTTGAGCAGTATGCCGACGGCGGCGAGCGCGACGCAGAGCGACGAGCCGCCGTACGAGATGAACGGCAGCGTGATCCCGGTCATCGGTACGAGGCTCGCGACGACGGCGATGTTCACCCAGGCCTGCCCCGCGAGCCACGCCGTGACGCCGATGGCGATCAGCCCGCCGGGCCGGTCCGGCGCGCGGAGCGCGATGCGCGTGCCCTTGAACGCGAGCGCGAGGTACAGGAGGATCACCGCCATCGTCCCGACCAGGCCGAGCTCGTTCCCGATGACCGCGAAGATCGAGTCCGTGTACGGCGCCGGAAGGAAGCCGAATTTCTCCTTCCCCGCCCCGAGGCCCTCACCGAAGGGCCCGCCCAGCGCCAGCGCGTAGAGCGATTGGATCGTCTGGAAACCCGAGTCGCGCGGGTCGCTCCAGGGATCGAGGAACGTCAGGACACGCTCGAGCCGGTAGGGCTGCGCCACGGCGAGCGCGGCGACGACTACGCCGGCGAGCGCGCCGAGGGCGGCGAGCTCGCGCAGTCGCGCGCCGGCCGCGAGGTACAGCGTGAACGCGACGGCGACGATGATGATGGCCGTCCCGAGATCCGGCTCGGCGACGACGAGGCCCCCGACGATCCCGGTGAGGGCGATGAAGCCCAACGTCACGGCCGGGCGGGCCAGCTGGGCGCGCCGCGCACCGAGCCAGAACGCGAGATAGAGGATGAGGGCGAGCTTGGCGAGCTCCGCCGGCTGCACCCCGATGGAGGGGGTGAGGCGGAGCCAGCGCGCCGCGCCGTTGACGCGCGTCCCGACGCCGGGGACGAGCACGAGCGCGAGCAGGACGAGGACGATCACGAGGAGCGGCAGGGCGAAGCGGCGGTAGCGGTGGTAGTCCAGGCCGGCGGTCACGGCCATGGCCGCGAGTCCGACCGCGGCCCAGAGCGACTGCTGCATCAGGAAGTGGTCCGGATCGTCGAAGCTGTCGAGGGCGCGCATCCCGCTCGCGCTGTAGACCATGAGCAGCCCGATCGCGAGGAGCCCGAGGACCACCGCCAGTAGAGAGAGGTCGTAGGCGGTCCGGTCCGGCAGCCGCGGGCGCCTCATGCCGCGCCCACCGGAGCGGCGAACGCGCGGACCAGCGCGCGAAAGCGGTCTCCCCGCTCCTCGAACGACGCGAACATGTCGAACGAGGCGCAGGCCGGCGAGAGCAGCACGACGTCGCCGGGCAGCGCGAGGCGCCGCGCGGCCGCGACGGCCTCCTCGAGCGAGGCCGCGCGCTCGATCGC
>JBOGYU010000697.1:0-2238 GCA_050696935.1 Solirubrobacteraceae bacterium
GCCCGCTCCTGCGCCGGCCGGCGTGGCAGGTCGCCGTCGCGGCCGCCGCGGCGCTGATCGCGATCGTCATGGCCGTGCCGCCCGCCCGCTCGGCCGTGCTCGAGTGGCTCGGCTTCGCCAGCGTGCGGATCGAGCGGCGCGTGCCCGAGCGGCCGCCGCTGGGCGCGGGGCTCGCGCTCGGCCGCCCCGTCGCACTCGACGACGCGCGCGAGCGGGCGGGCTTCCCGCTCGGCGTGCCCGAGGTGCTCGGGCCGCCGGACGCGGTGTACGTCGCACCCGATCCGGCGGCCGGCACGCGCGTCGACTTCGTCTACGGCCCGCGCGAGGGCCTGCCGCGAGCCGAGATCGCCGGTGTCGGGCTCCTGATCACCCAGTTCGAGGCGGTCGCCGAGCCGGTGATCGAGAAGACCGTGGGGCCGGCGGCGCGGATCGAGCGGCTGCGGGTGGCGGGCGATCCGGCGTTCTTCATCTCCGGTGCCGTGCACGGCTTCGCGTACACGGGGCACGACACGGCGTTCGAGCCCCAGCGGCTGGCCGGCAACACGCTGCTGGTCGAGCGCCGGGACGGCATGCTGCTGCGGCTCGAGGGCGACCTGCCGCGGGCGGCGATGACCCGGATCGCCGCGTCAGTGCGCTAGCGGGCGGCGGCCGGCGAAGCCGGACTCCATCCCGTGCCAGTGGCAGACCGCCGGCTCGTCGAGCAGCCAGCAGAGGTAGACCTCGCGGCCGTCGATCACCGCCGGGAAGTCGACGAGGCCCCGCTCGAGGTCGCGGATCACGATGTCGAGGCGCTCGAGGCACTCGAAGCCGAGCGCGACCTCGACCGACTGGCGGGCTCGCTCCGGGCCCGGCCATGCGCCGCCGGTCGCCTCGGCGTGGAGCGCGAGGTCGGTGTCGAACCCGTGCTCGGCGAGCCGGCGGCGGGCGTCGCGCAGGCGGCGCATGGTGGCACCGACGATCGGCAGCGCCCGGTTGGCCTGCTCGGGCGTCCAGTGGTGGTCGTGCAGCATCGCACCGCCATTCTTACCCCTTTCGCGGCGCCTGGCATCCCGATGTGCGGGGGCGCGCACCGTCAGCGGTAGCGGCCGCCCGCCTTCGCCCACTCGAGCAGGTGCTCGACGGTGCAGAACCCGTCGTCGATGCGGTGCTCGCCGCGCGAGCGGACGATCATCACGTGCGCGTCGGTCAGCTCGCCTCCGCACCAGGCGCAGGCGTGCAGCCCGGGGTCGTCAACGGCGGGGCCGGGCTCCCACATGGCGCCGCGGATCGCCCACGGGACGACGTGCTCGAGCCTGCAGAACGCGGCCTGCCGGCTGCCGGCGGGCTCGTAGGCGCGGTAGCCGTCGTCGGCGTCCACGTCGCGCCCGCACCATGCGCAGCGCTCGTTCACAGCGTCAGCTCGAACCGGAGGTCGCCGGCGGCCACCACGAGCGGCTCGCCCTCGCGCGCGGCGATCGTCAGCGGAAGGGTGGGCTCGCGGGTGGCGAAGTCGGCGGTGGCGACGCTGCGCCCGCCGCAGCTGCGAGCCAGGGCGAGGACGCCGCGGGCGAGGCTCGCGACCGCGCCGAGCGGCGCCTCGAGCTGCCCCGTGTCCGGGTCGAGCGCGATCGCGGTCGGCGGCGTGGGCCGCACGTCCGGCAGCGGGCGGGGTGTCGCCGTGACGGGCGCGCCGGCGGGCAGCGTCCAGTTGCGCCCCGCGTCGGTCAGTGCCAGCGCGCCGCCGGTCTCGCATTCGAGCATCGCCGCCTCCGCGCCGTCCCCCGGGTCGATCAGCAGCACGACGCGCTGGGCGCCGGAGCGCTCGGCGAACGCGCGCACCGTGGCCACCGCCTCCGCATGGCGGGCGAGCGCCTCGTGAGGCTCCTCGGGCACGACGGGATGGTGTCACGCCCGGCGCGGGTAGGGGGCGCCTGGATGACCGCCCCGTGGGAGGAGACCGCCCCCGCCCTCGACGGACATGACCCCGCCGCCCTGGCCGCCGCCGTGCGAGGCGCTCGACGCCTATTGCGCCGACGCCTACGGCGCCCGCCGGATCATCCGCGACGAGGGACGGCGTGGTGATCTGCCCGCACGCGAAGGCGGCGGACGTGGAGCGTCCTCCGGGACTGACGCTTTGTCAGAGCACGTCTCGTGCGCGGGCGAGGGCCTCGTCGTCGAGGAGGGGCGCCAGGTATGCGGCGAGCACCTCGCGGGCGAGGGTCGCCTCGTCGGCCGGCGTGGCGGCGCGCCGCTCGGCGG
>JBOGYU010000698.1:0-2223 GCA_050696935.1 Solirubrobacteraceae bacterium
TCCGCCTGCACAGCGACCGCGAAGGGCCACCAAGCCCAAAGGCCCGGCTCCTCCATCTCTCGCACAGCACCGCATCCGGTGATCTGGCCTTCTACATCCAACCTCCTTCAACGTTCGTGTTCACACCGACGGACGAGCCGCGATCGTCTTGAGGCGCCATCCGGAGCCTCGTCGCACGCTCCGTTTCGCGCCGAATGCGATAGCGAGTCCAGGGTCGGCATGCACCGGCTGCTCTCGGTGTCGCCGAGACAGGCGACATCGAGCGCGAGGACCGGGCGGCGCCGCGTCGCAGATCGTGTGCCCGCCGGCCGATTGGCGCTCGCGGATGCGGGTGTCCCGCGCACCGCGACGCCCGCGGCGCCGCCCCATACGAGGCCGTGCCTCAGGAGGTCGCGTCGATCGAGTTCCGTGGCCTCGTCCATCTCCGTGCTCTAAGCGCCGATCTGCCCGGCGCGCCCTGTTAGCCCAATGAGGCGACGAAGTAGTTGTTGAAGGGGTCGCCCTCCACCTGCGTCACCTCGACTCGGTCGAATCCGGCCTCGGCCAGCAGGTCGCGTGCTCGCTCCTCGCCCCACGCGGTGCCGAGGCCCTCGCCGCCCTGGCCGAGCGAGACCGGCACGCAGTGCATCACGGAGCCCCCGTAGATGATCGGCCCGAGGGGATGGTCGAGGTTGTTCTGCAGGTGGCTTGAGGCCGCGATGTCCACCATCAGGAACCTCCCGCCGGGGCGCAGTACGCGGGCGATTGCGGCCAGCGCAGCGCCGGGATGGGGGAGGTCGTGGATGACGTCAAAGGCCGTCACGAGGTCGTAGGAGTCGGTCTCGTCGACGTCGTCGACGGCCCTCGGCTCGAAGCGCGCGTTCGAGAGGCCGAGCTCGGCGGCCTCCGCCCCAGCCAGCGCGACCGCCTCCTCGGAGAGGTCGTAGCCCGTGTAGCGGCTGGCGGGGAGCGCGCGCGCCAGCAGGTTGATCGCGTGGCCCGCGCCGCAGCCCACGTCGAGCACGTCGATCCCCTCCTCGAGGCGTTCCCGCAGCCCGGGCACGAGCGGCACGACGCGATCGACGAGCGCGGCGTCGAAGGCTCCGGCCGTGAACTCGGCCTGGAACTCGTGGAAGCCGGGGTAGGCAGAGTAGGGCAGGCCGCCGCCGTTTCGGAAGCAGTCGATCACCGGTCCCTCCACCTGACCGGAAAGCGACACGAGGCGGGCGACGAGCGCCAGGTTGTCGGGACCCGCCGCCCGCGTGAGGCAGGCGGCCCGCTCGGGCGGCAGCACGTAGGTTCCGCCGTCGGGCTCGTAGTCCACGATCCGCCCGACGGTGATCGCCCCGAGCCACTCGCGCACATAGCGCTCGTCGAGCCCGGCGGCGTCGGCGATCTCCTCGCTCGTGGAGGGCGGGAGGCCCGCCATCGCGTCGAAGAGGCCAGTCTGGTGGCCGATGCTCGCCAGCACGCAGAGCACGCCGTCGTTGACCACACCGACCATCCGCCCCGCGAACTCCTCCGCCTTCGTCGCGTCGATCTCCCCGGTCGCCATCTCTCCTCCTTCTCCGTAGCTCTGCCCGCCGGGGTCCGCCGGGCGCTGGAGCCCGCGCCCCAGGCGTCCGGCGAATCACCCGGTGCCTACGAAGCTAGGGCGCGGCGGCGCGCCTTTCATCGGTGCGGGCACGCAAACTACGGCCCGCCTACACGTAGATCGCACGTAGAGGGGTCAGGAGATCCCGAGGCTGCCGGCGTAGCTCGCCGCCGCCGCCCGTGCCGTCCTTCCGGAGGCGCCGATCTTGGCGTAGATGTTCGAGATGTGGCGCTCGACCGTACGCACGCTCAGCACCAGCTCGGCGGCGATCTCCTGGTTGCTGCGGCCCTGCGCAAGAAGCCTCAGGACCTCTCGCTCGCGGAGCGTCAAGCCGTCTGCGGGGTAGCTGCCGTCGGTCCGGCGCTCCAGCGCGGCGCCTAGACGGCCGAGGGTGCGCGTCGCCGAGCGCGCTTCATCCTCGGCGGCGGCGTAGCGCTCGAGTGCCCGGAGCGTCCGCGCGAGCTCGAAGCGGGCGCCGGCCGCGTCGAAGGGTGCGCCGCTGCGCTCGTAGAGGTCGACCGCGTCCTCGAAGCTCCGCCGCGCCGCCTGGTTGTCGGTGGCTGCGGCCGCGAGCAGTCCCTCGGCCAGCGCGGCGGGAGCGCGGACGGCGTCGGTCGCGACCGCGTCCGCGATCGAGCGCAGCTCGGAGG
>JBOGYU010000699.1:0-2218 GCA_050696935.1 Solirubrobacteraceae bacterium
GGCGTCACCATCGCCGACGACGGACCCGGCATCCCGGCCGACGCCCGCGCGCACGTCTTCGACCGCTTCTACCGCGTCGACCGCGCGCGCGGACGCGACGCCGGCGGCAGCGGCCTCGGCCTGGCGATCTGCCGCGAGATCGCCACCGCCCACGGCGGCCGCGTCTGGGTCGACAGCCAAGAAGGCAACGGAAGCGCCTTCACGCTCGCGCTGCCCGAACCGCCCGCCGTGCCGCGCAAGCCGCAGAGCGCCCCATCGGCCGCGCCCACCGCTTAGTTAGCGGCCCTCGCAGCGGCCCTGCTCGCGACGGAGAAGGGCCACTGGCCGAGGTCCGCCGGCTACTCCGGGATCGGTTCCACGGGAGGAGTGTGACCGTACGCGCCCTTTGCGAGCCTGTAGGCGCGCTCCTCGAACGCCAGCGCCTTCGCGCGGACCTTCTCTAGAGCGGCCGCGCCGAGGTGCCGGACCTTCACCAGGACCAGGACCTCCTTATCGGGGTCGTCGCCGCGCCAGCCGACCCGCACGTTGCCCACCCCGGGCGCGTAGTACTTGAGCTGGTGCGCCCCCGGATCGTCGCGTGCGAACTCGTCGATCACGAGGACGTCCTCGTAGCAGCCGGCGGGCACACATGTCCTCAGGCCCTTCCTGTACACCTTGCCGCGGTCGAACCACTGGACCTTGGGCCCGAACCCCTGGGCGTAGCTCGGGGTTCCCAGCCGCGGCTTGGCCTTCATCGCGACCCCCGCTCTCGCCCGCTGCGCCCCATGGATCCAGGCCGGCGTCTTGACGATCTTCCCTTCCTCATACTCCTCTGGGTACTCTCCCATGTGCCAGACGTGCCCGTCTTTGTCCTGCGCGAAGAACGCGAGCTCGGCTTCCACCAGCCCCCCCGCGCTGTAATCTCGATCCCAGAGCACGAGGTTCCGAACGCCGCCGATCACCTTGGTCAAGTCGGTGACGGTGAATATCACGCGATGACGGACACGCTTCTTCCCGTCCCTTGTGTGTCCTCTGAAGACCCATTGCGTCCCGGGCTTCAGTGGCATCCACGTGTTGTCGATATTGGCGGAGTCGCCGAACCTGCTCGGGTCGAAGTCCTTCGCGCTGACCTCTTGGCGTTGCGTGCTTCGCCCATCGGCCGTGGCCTTCGCGGCCGCGCCGGTCTCGCGAATCTTGTCCTGTCCGTTGGAGCTCTCGGAGCCGCAACCAACGAGCGCGAGCGGCGCGGCCAACGCGGCGAGCACCGCGACCGGCCTGTAGCCAATGGGAAGACGTCGCATGTCCCTCCTAACCTCCGTCCGGCGTTCACGAGGCCGCCCCGCAACGTCACTGTGCAGGGCGTCCTCCCGCTCGCTGGCGAGCGTTGATCGGATCCAGTCTCTTAGGGCTCTCTTAGCCTAGAGGCCCTCGGCTTCGGCTTGCCACCCCCAAAGGAGGGGTAGCCGCGCGCGAGCCGTGCCTTCGGGTCGTGGGCGCGGGTCACCACCCCGAAGGACTGGCCAAACGGACGGGCACGTGTGGCGCTCCAGACGTTACCGTCCGCCGTATTGGAGCACCCGCGGCCGGTCCGGCTGCGCACGGATGATGAGGAGCCGATGAGCAGTCGCCGCTGGTCTGAAGCCTGGAGCGCGGCGGTGAGGCTGCCGATTCGTGTCCGGTTGACGGTGTGGTATGCGCTGCTGTTGGCGGCGATCGTGGTGGCGCTGGGTGCGTTCTTGGTGTTGCAGCTGCGGGCGGATCTGCAGGCGGCGATCGATCGTGATGTGCGTGAGGCGTCGGTTCATATCGCGGACGGTTATGCGGACGAGGGTGCCGAGGAGGTGCGGGATCTGAGCCTGCAGCTGCTGCCCGGCAGTGGCGCGGTGGCGCAGGTGGTCGATCCGGGCGGGCGCGTGCTGGTGGGTTATGGTGAGTTTGCGGGTGGGCGGGCGATCGTGCCGGCGCGGGTGCGCGCGGAGGCGCTGGCGAGCAGGTCGCGGATGTTGACGGTGATGGTGGGCGGCGAGCACTTCCGGGCGCTGGCGTCGCCGGTGTCGCGGGACGGCGATCCGGGGGTGCTGGTGGTGGCCGAGTCGCTGGAGGAGGTCGAGGAGTCGGTGGAGCGGGTGCTGATGCTGTTGTTGCTGGCCGGGCCGGCGGCGCTGGCGGCGACCGCGGTGGGCGGGTGGTGGCTGGCGCGCAAGGCGCTGCGGCCGGTCGAGCGGATGACCGCCGAGGC